>CAZMPP010000047.1:0-13367 GCA_964568035.1 uncultured bacterium | reverse complement strand
GCGGTATAAATACATACCGCACCGTCGAGATCAAGGTTTTATCCGGGGCGCTGTTCGTCACGTCCCAAGATGGCGCCGGGACGATCGTGGTCAGCAACGCGGCCTGCTCGTATCAAGCAAAGATCGTCGTCTGTCTACCGACCGCCGTGGCCCTCGTGCAAGGCGGCTCGAGCCACGCGCTCGACCTTAAGAGCGGCACGGTTTATCTGAACTATACCGACAGCGACCAGCCGATGTCGCGCACCACGACGAAGCTGCCGGCGCACCACGTCATGCTGGCGTTTTCTACCTCAAGGGGAACTTCGGTAACGCTGAGCGGCGTTATCGATCAGGTGATTAAACGATGAAATATCTTGCTGGGTTTCTGGTGCTCGCGCTAGCATTTCAAGTTTGCGCGGCGGCCGACGCCCGAGGTGGCGGCGGGCGCGGTGGCGGCGGCGGACGCGGCGGCGGCGGCATGCGCGGCGGTGGTGGTGGTGGTGGCGGCTATCGCGGCGGCGGTGGTGGTGGCTATCGCGGCGGCGGTGGCGCAAGTCGGCCAAGCGGCGGTGGCGGGTTCAATATCGGGTCGGACTATTCGCGCGGCGGCGGCTTCGGCGGAAACGGTGGAATGCAGCGGCCCGGAGTTGCGCAGCGCCCAGGCGACATCGGCGCCGGCGGAATCGGTAACGGCAACGGAATCGGTAACGGAAACGGCCCGGGCGGCGGAAACGGTAACGGCAATGGGAACCGGCCTGGCAACGGCAATGGCAATGGTGGCAACGGTAACGGCAACGGAAACCGTCCCGGTAACGGTAACGGTAACGGTGGCAACGGCAACGGAAACGGCAACGGAAACGGAAACCGCCCCGGTAATGGTAATGGCAACGGTAACGGAAATGGCGGCAATGGTGGTGGCGGCAATGGCAACAACAACGTCATCATCAACAATCCGGTGATGGGTGGCGGAGGCTACTACGGCTGGAACGGCGGCATGGCATGGTATCCCGCACCGTACTACTGGGGCGGCGGATTTTGGGGTGCGTGGACGATCGGTCTTACCTCGGCCGCAGTCTACGGTTCGATCGTCGACGAGGAAGATGACGTGACGTACAACTCCTATGAAGTGCAGCAAGGAACGCCGGGCGCCACGTTTCTCGCAAACTACCAGCTCGTACAGGTTAAATGCGGTTTGCCGGGACTCGTCGTCGTTTACGGTCCCGAAAACAGCGTCATTTGCGCGAGCCCGAATAACTTCGTCGGCGAGGGAACGTACCGGCTCGACACGGTCACGATGTCGCTCATCCCGATTAAATCAACGCCGCAGCCTACGGGCGCGGCGCCAGGCACCTCACCGGTCCCCGCAGCAGCGGCCAACCCAGCTCCACCTCGCTAAGGCGATCTTTTAGTCTGGTCCCGGGGTGGGTAGAGTGCTCGTATGACGGCCGCGCTAGCCGCCCGTTACGCCATTGGGGCGATCGTCGTCATTCCCATCGCCGTGGGCATCGTGCTGGCGGTCTGGTACGCACAGTCCGCGACGGCGCAACGGCGAATTCGAGGACAGTACCGCCGCTTAGCACGCGAACGCCTCGACCGCGATTATCGCTCGTAGAGCCAGCGCATGAGCCCGGCACCAACGATCTCGCGTTCGACCGCGTGCACGCGTTCCATTAGCGCTGCCTCTTCTTCTCCACGCTCGACACGCAGCGGTTTGCGCGCGAGTACCGGACCGCGATCGGTCGCGTTGGTAACGCGATGCACCGTCGCGCCCACCCACGGGGCCGATGCCGCCAATGCGTCGCGCACGGCGTACGCGCCGCGAAAGGCGGCAGTTCGCGCGCCGTCCGGAAAGACGACGTCGTCGCGCTGCGGGTCGAGCGGAAGAAATGCGGGGTGCAGGTTGATTAACTCGGGGAACGTCGCGACGAAGGTGTCGGAGAGCAAATGCATCCAGCCCAAGAGCAGCACCAGGTCGGGCGTAGCGGCGCGCGCCGCCTCCAGCAAACGCTCGTCGTAGGCACGGCGCGTTTCGGTTGAACGATTCCAGGCGACGGAGCGAACCGCGATACGCGCCTTTTTGGCGCGTTCGATCGCAAAGGCACGCTCGTCGTTTACCAGAAGCGCCGCGATCTCCAAGGGCAGATCGCCGCGCTGCACCGCATCTACCACCGCCTGAAAGTTGCTGCCGTTGCCCGATGCCATGATAAGAACGCGGCGTCTTGGGCGCAGCAGAGTGACTCGATCGAACTCCTGGGCGACGCGCGCCCCGGCAGCCTCTTTGTAGTAACGCACGAGGCGTTCATCGCCGACCGCCGGGATGATCCCGCGCGCATAGCCGCGTTCGCGCAAAACGTCGAGGGCTCGAATCAAAAGTACGCGCCCGAGCTCCGTCTTTCGTTCGCCCGGTGCGACGCCGAACGGACCAAAGATGCCGGCGTCGTGCTCGCGCGCAATCCCGTCGAGCCACGCATAGGTTAGACCCTTAGGATCGACGGTTGCAAAACCAACCGGCGCGCCCGCACGACGTGCGACGACGTTGATTCCGGCGTGAGCTTCCGAGCTCCACGCGCCGCCGAAGCATTCGTCAATCCACGCCAGCGTACGATCGTCGGCCGGACCGGCAGACGCTACTTCGATGCCGGCAGGCGCGGGCGTCGCCGGCCGCTCTAGGAGGTCGACGACGAGATTATAAAGCCGCGCCATCTTTAGTCGAAGAGTGGACGCAACACCGCCGCGCAATCTTCGAGAAATGCCACGTCCTCGGTCGAGAATGCGCCGGTACGATCGCTCTCGACGTCGAGCGTTCCGATCACCACGCCGCTTTCGGGCCCAAGGACGGGAACGACCGCCTCCGATCGGGTACTCTCGAACGCCGTCAAGTAGCGTGGATCCTCGGCTACGTCGTTGCTCACGACCGTCATTCGAGTGCGTACGGCTTCACCGCTGAGACCCAACGACACGTCGAAACGCGGATGAGCGGGCGCTTCAGAACCGGTATAGGCGATGGCGCCGATCTCCTCGTCGCCGACGTCGTAAATGCCGACCCAGCGATAATCGCGAGCCCCCCGCACTATCTCTGCCGCGGCACGGGCGCGATCTTCGCGCGGGGCCTCGGTATCGGCTACCACGGCGAGCGCGCGAACGACGGGATCGCTCACGAGTCGCCGCGCGCCGGGTGTACGATCACGCGCGGCTCGCCGGGGAGCCGCGATTCGATCCAACCGACGACTTTAGCGCCGGGTGCAGCCGAAAGTGCAGCCGGAGCCTCGCCCAGCGGAACGACGAGCGTAAAACCAATGCCCATATTCAAGACGCGATAGCGCTCTTCGACGGAGAGGTTTCCCCGCTCGACCAGCTCGCGCATTATCGACGGTACGCTCCAGCGCTGCTGCTCGAAGACGGCTTTGACGTTCTCGGGCAGCGTTCGCGAAACGTTCTCGAGCAGTCCGCCGCCGGTAATATGGGCCATGGCCGTTACCTTGGCCACCTTTTGAATGGCTCGGACCGCCTGGTAATACGAGGGATGCTCCGCCAGCAGCGCATCGGCGACGGTACCGCCGTCAAATGCAGATATCCATTGCTCGCGCGGGATCAGCGCGCGAGCAAGCGAGTAACCGTTGGTGTGTAGACCCACCGCCGGCAGGCCGACGATCGCGTCACCCGGTTCCGCTCGATTCAAGCGTGCCAGCGCGGCGGTCTCAACGACTCCGACGATGGTGCCGGCCAAATCGAAGTGACCGGCCTGATAGAGGCCCGGCATCTCGGCCGTCTCGCCGCCGAGCAACGCACAGTCGTGCGCTCGACAGGCACGAGCGCAACCGAGTACGATCTCAGCCGCGACCGCCGGATCGAGCTTTCCGACCGCAAGATAGTCCAAGAAAAAGAGCGGCGTCGCGTCGCTGACCAAAATGTCGTTAACGCAGTGATTGACGAGATCGGCCCCGACGGTATCGTAACGCTGCAACTCGGCAGCAATGAGGATTTTCGTACCGACGCCGTCGGTCGAGGCGACCAGCGCGCGTTCGGAGTCGCCCGGCAGGCGAAAGAGGCCGGCGAAACCACCGATTGCGTCGATCTGTTCTGGGTGGCGCCAGCCTGCGAGAAGGCTTCGGTACCGGGCTACGCTCTCGTTACCGGCGGCGACGTCGACGCCGGCACGGGCGTAGCTGTCGGGGGAGGGATTCCCCTCCTTACGAGGATTCTCACAGCGTTCCGCCATAGGCTGGCAGTAGTTCACCGTTCGAAAGGCTCACCATGCAAGTTCGTATTATTAACGATGCGCCGCTCGCCTTGAGCGCCGGAGCACTCGTCGTGCCCTTTTTCTCGCAAAGCGATCTCGACGGCGTCGCAAAGGAAGTCGACGCGAAAATCGGCGGCGTAATCGCCGAGGCATTGCGAACCGGCGAAATCCGCGGCCGGCTCGCCGAACACGTTCTTATCTACGCGCCGGGAGAACCATATCGCCGCGTCCTGGCGATCGGTCTGGGCGAGCGCGGTGCGTTCGAACCCTATTTATTGGCTCGATATGCCGGCACCGCGGTGCGTTATTTGGGACGCCGCAACGTCGAAGAGATTGCCATCGCTCTTCCGGAGGAAGCGCGCGGACGCGAAGCCGCCTGCGCATCGTTCGTCGCGGAGGGCGCGGTGACCGGAACCTTCGATACGGCCATCTACCAAGAGAAGCCCGACCGGCGGGTCGCAACAAAAAGCGTCGCGGTGCTCTCGGCCGGTTTCGACACGGAGCAGCTGGAGCGCGGCCTCGCGCGCGGCACGGCGCTCGGCGAAGCGGTGAATCTGGCACGCCGTTTAGCGATCACTCCCGCCAACGATATGACGCCGACCCGCATGGCCGAAGAGGCCACGGCGATGGCGCAGCGGACCGGCCTCGAGATCGACGTTCTCGACGAAGACCGCGCGCGGCGCGAAGGCATGGGATCGTTTCTTTCGGTTGCCGCCGGAAGTGCGCAGCCTCCGAAGTTCATTGTCATGCGTTATAACGGCGATCCCGGCAACAAAGAGCTCTTGGCGCTCGTCGGCAAGGGCATCACCTTTGACACGGGCGGCATCTCCATTAAGCCGGCCGAGCGCATGGAAGATATGAAGTACGATATGTCCGGCGGCGCGGGCGTAATTGCTGCCATGTCGGCCTTGGCAGCAATCAAACCAAAGCTCAACGTCGTCGGCATCGTTCCCGCGACCGAGAACATGCCCGGAGGCAAAGCCACCAAGCCGGGCGACATCGTCAAAGCGATGAACGGCAAGACGATCGAGGTGATCAATACCGACGCGGAGGGCCGGCTGATTCTGGCCGACGCGCTCTGCTACGCCAATAAGCTGGGCGCGACGCGCATCGTTGATGCAGCCACGCTCACCGGCGCGTGCGTCATCGCCTTGGGGCATGCCAGCTCGGCAGCGATCACGAATGACGACGCGTTCGGTTCGGAGTTTCTCGCCGCAGCGAAAGCGACCGGCGAACGCTACTGGCAGATGCCCTACTACGAAGACTACACCACGCAGATGAAAAGCGACATCGCGGATTTGAAGAACACCGGCGGTCGCGCCGCCGGCACGCTCACCGCGGCCGCTTTCCTGCGCGAGTTCGTCGACAAGACGCCGTGGGTGCATCTCGATATTGCCGGCACCGCATACCTGGATAATGAATCGGCCTGGCAGGCTAAGGGTCCGACCGGCACGCCGGTGCGGGCTTTCGTTGCCATCGCCGAAGCGCTCGCCGGCACTCCGTCGCAAGCGGGTCGCGCACCGGGTGAGGGTCACGGTAACGGCGCACGCTCGGAGGAAGCGCGCGTGTGAAAATCCGCGACAGCGTCGATAGCGCCCGCCCGTACGAACCCGAGAAAAATCCGGCGATCCGCCGCGTCACGGCGGGCGCGATCAAACGCCGCAAAGGCAAGACGCTCTTCCCGATCGCCACGGCATACGACGCGCCCTTCGCGCAGTTCGTCGAAGCGGCCGGGATCGACGTAATCTTGGTCGGCGACAGCGTCGGCAACGTCGTACTCGGCTACGACGAAACGACGCCCGTCACGGTCGACAATATCGTCTACCATACGCAGGCCGTCGTGCGCGGCTCGACTCGCGCGCACATCATGGCCGATATGCCCTTCGGCTCGTATCAGGTTAGTAACGAGGATGCCCTGCGCAACGCTATTCGCTTAGTGAAAGAGGGCGGCGCGTGCTCGGTCAAGCTCGAAGGCGGTCGAGATCAAGCCGAGCGCATTCGCGCGATTACCGGCGCGGGGATTCCCGTTGTCGGACACATCGGCGTAACGCCGCAGACGGCGGGCCTGGGGCCGGGCTTCAAAATGCGCACCCACCGCGACCGTTTGATCGACGACGCGCGATCGGTCGAAGCGGCCGGCGCTTATGCCATCGTTTTGGAAGTCGTGGACTACGAGATCTCGCGGGAGATTACCGAGCTGCTCACAATTCCGACGGTCGGCATCGGCGCGGGCCCGCATTGCGACTCGCAGGTCCTCGTGCTACACGACGTTCTGGGGATGTATCCGCATTCCCCAAGCTTTGCCAAGCGATACGCCGAGATCGGCAGCGTGGCCACGCAGGCCTTGGAGAATTACGCTCGCGAGGTTCGTGCCGGAACGTTTCCCCCTTAGTGCCCACCAGTTGGCACTCGCGGCGGTTAGGATCGCCGCATGTTAGATAACGACGAGTGGTCCGATCCCCTGATCATCGCGTTGCGCGCTTTCGAGCGCGTCCTTCTTGCGTGCGACGCCAGGTCTCCAGCGCCTCGAGGCGCCGCCGAATCGCGCGTATTTCCTCGACCAGAGCAAGACCGCCCGCGGCAAGCTGACCAGCTTGGGCCGGCAACGGTGATTCCGCTTCATCCTCGCCCGCATCGCTAGGCGAAGCGTCGCGCACGCGAGCGCCGGCCCGTTCGAGCGCCGCCGTAACCAAACCCGCGGCGCGAAGACGGGCCGCTTCGCCGCCTTTGCCTCCCAGCGGCCGCACTTCCACGATCATCGCGTTCTTATTTGCTTCGACCAAGAGGCGCGTTTCGTCACGTTCGAGTCCGTAAAGGATCTCGGCGCTCGTGCCCAAAGCGCGAGCAATGCGCAGCACGACGCCAATCGTCGGATTGAGCCGCTGATCCGCTTCGATCTTGAAGAGCGTTGGATGGTTGACCTCAGCCCGGCGCGCGAGCTCGTTCTGCGACCAGCCCAAAGCGCGGCGCCGCGCGGCGATCCTCTTTCCAAGCGTCACGCACTTGGACTGTAGCAACCACCGACCGGGGCCCTTGAACCTACTGGTATTGACGAACGGTTAGGCGGTGCTTTTGGCCGAAAAATGCGCCGCCGGCACGTTGGGATATTCGCCGACGAAGCAGCCCAGGCACATCTCGTCGCGGGTGCGCCCGACCGAGGCCATCAATCCATCGATGCTGAGGTAGCCCAGCGAATCCGCGCCGGTTTTTGCGCGGATCTCCTCGACGGTGTAGTTGGCCGCGATGAGCTCGTCGTACGTCGCCATATCAACGCCGAGGTAACAAGGATGCTTGATCGGCGGCGAGGTGATGCGGAGATGGACCTCGCGGGCCCCGGCTTCGCGCAGCAATGCGACGATGCGCGGCGTCGTGGTGCCTCGCACGATCGAATCGTCCACGACGATGACGCGCTGGCCGCTGAGATTCTCCGCGACTGGATTGAACTTGAGATGGACCCCGCGATCGCGCATGCGCTGATCGGGACTGATGAAGGTGCGCCCGATATAACGGTTCTTGATCAGCCCTTCGATGTACGGCAGACCGCTCTCGGTAGCGTAACCGATTCCCCCGGCGACCGCCGAATCGGGAACGGCCATCACCACGTCGGCATCCACCGGATGCTCTTTGGCCAGCTCGCGGCCCATTGCGTAGCGCGCGATATAAATCGAACGCTCGTTCAAGCGCGAGTCCGGCCGGGCGAAGTAGATATATTCGAACATGCAGAGCGCCGGCTGGGCTCCCTCGACTTCGACTATTCGAGATTCCAGTCCGTCGGCGCTAATGCGGATGATCTCGCCGCGTCCGATCTCGCGCACGTATTGCGCGCCGATCGTGCCCAGCGCGCACGACTCCGATTCCACGACATAGCCGCCGTTGTCGGCGAGCTTGCCCAGGCAAAGGGGCCGCACGCCCCATGGGTCGCGGAAGGCATAGAGCTCGTCCTGCGTGCAGAGCACTATGGAGTACGCGCCGCGTGCAACGGAGAGCACCGACGCGATACGGTCGAGCATCGAGCCTTTCGACTCGACGATCAACTTGGCCATTACTTCCGAATCGGAACTAGCTTGAAGAACCGTCGTGGGCGCGAGCGACTCGCGCAGCTCGTCGGTGTTAGTTAGGTTACCGTTATGGGCGAAAGCAAAATCACCGAGGTCGGATCGTTCCAGTAATGGTTGGGCGTTAACGACGATCGAGGAACCCGTCGTCGAATAGCGCGTGTGCCCAATTGCGACGTGGCCGCTGAGCTGGCCGAGTATGTCTTCGTCGAAGATAGCGCCCAGCAGACCCATCTCCTTGTGCGAGCGGATCGTGCCGCCGTCGGCTGCGGCGATTCCCGCCGACTCTTGGCCGCGATGCTGCAAGGCGTACAGCGCAAAAAACGCTAGACGGGCTGCGTCGCGACCCGGCGCGAAGACCCCCGTTATCCCGCACATCTTAGGTCATTATAGCAGAGCGCCTTAGTTTGACGACCGCCTCCCGCCGAAGATCTGCAATAAAGCGAGGAAGATATTGATCGCATCGAGATAAATGCTCGTCGCCATCAAAACGGGCGTGAGGCCGTCTCCACCGGCGCGCAGCCGAGCGAAGTCGATCAGCACCAGACCGGAGAAAATGATGAGCGTCAGCCAGGCATACACTTCAGGATGAATGAAGCGCACGAAAATCGAGATAATGCCGATGACGATCAATCCCAGGAGCGCAATCATGAAGATGCCCTGGAAACGGCGTAGGTCGAGACCGGTCGCATAGACGATCGCGGCGAGCGCGAACATGCCTAGCCCGGTCGTCAGCGCAGCATCTACGACCACACCGGGGCCCATCGCCCGCACGTACTGTCCGATAACCGGCGCGATGCCGACGCCTTCCAAGAACGTAAATGCGTAGAAGAGCAGCAGCGAGAGGCCTTCGTTACGGCGCGTCGCGTTGATCGAAATGAGCAGGATAAAGCCACCGATCATCGCGATCAGGCCGAGGCCTGGAGCGATGCCTTGGCAAAGCCAGGCCGCCAATGCGGTAATGCAAAGGCCGAGCGCGGTTATGCCCAGGACCTGGGCAAGCAGCGACTGCGCCGGAATCGAAGGCGCCACCGGTCCGCCATACGGCGTTTGCGGTTGGATACGATAAGCCATGACGTCTCTTACTAACCTTTCGGAGGGACGGAAGTTACAGCGGGGGATTCCAGCAGCCTTAGGCCCGCCGCCTTTTATCGAAAGGCGGCGATGTCGGTGCGGTAGGTGAGCGCCTCGGTGCCGAGGCGCTTCGCGAGCTTGATCGCGCCCGCGTAGGCGCGTTCGCGCGCCTGCGCGAGCTCGTCGCCGATGCCGACGACGGTTAGGACCCGGCCGCCGCCGCTGCGCACGCGACCGCCGGCAAGCGTGGAGGCTCCCCAGAAGACTTGGGTTTCGTCGTCGAGCGTTACGTCGGGATTGAGGTCTTCGAGCGGCGTATTGCTGCGCGGATACTCGGCCGTCGCCAGGACCACGCCGACGCTGTGCCGTTCGGAGATCGCGGCGGCCGAGAGGTCCATGGCGCCCCGCGCGGTCGAGGCCAAGAGTTGCGCGAAGTCGCCGGCGACGCGCGGGAGCAGCACCTGGGTTTCCGGGTCGCCGAAACGGACGTTAAACTCGATCACGCGCGGACCGTCCTGGCACCACATCAGCCCACAGTACAGAACGCCGACGTAAGCTTCGTCTTCGGCGATTAGGCCGGCGAGCACCGGAGCGAGAACTCGCTCGCGCACTCGATCGAAGAGATCCGGCGGAAATTCCGCGGGCGGCGAGTAGGCGCCCATGCCGCCGGTGTTGGGTCCGGTATCGCCGTCGCCGGCGCGCTTGTAGTCGCACGCTGCACCGAACGGGACGATGGCGCGCCCGTCGCAGAGCGCAAAGACGCTAACTTCGCGGCCTTCGAGCCGCTCCTCGAGCAGCACGTCGGCGCCGCCGCCGGGAACGCGGTTGTGTCCGTACCAGTCGGCTAAGACGGCTTGCGCCGCGGCGACCCCGGGGGTCACGACGACGCCCTTTCCGCCGGCTAAGCCGTCAGCCTTAACAACGACGCCCCCTTGCCATCCGGCGAGCGCCTTTTTTGCGCCTTCCAACGAGTGTACGATCACGGCACGCGCCGTCGGAATACCGTGGCGCTCCATAAACCGTTTGGCGAAAATCTTGCTCGATTCGAGCCGGCCGCCGGCGCGATTCGGGCCGAAAACAGCGATACCGGCCTCGCGCAGCCGATCGCCGACGCCGGCGGCGATCGACGTCTCGGGACCAAGAACCGCAAGGTCGATCTTTTGATCGACGCAGTGCTGCACCAGGCCGCGGCCGTCCGTCGCCGCGACGTCCCAGTTTTCACCGCGCGATGCCGTGCCGGCATTACCGGGTGCGGCAAATATCGCCTCGCACGATGGTGATGCTGCGATGCGCCAGGAGAGCGCGTCTTCGCGCGATCCGTTACCGACGACGAGTACGCGCACGCGCTACTCCCACTCGACCGTAGCCGGCGGCTTGGTCGTGACGTCGTAGGCGACCCGATTGACGCCGGCGACTTCGTTGACGATGCGCGAGGAAATGCGCTCGAGCAGCGCGTGCGGCAGGCGCGCCCAATCGGCCGTCATGCCGTCCTCGCTGGTGATGGCGCGTATCGCCACCAAATTGGCGTACGTGCGTCCGTCGCCCATGACCCCGACGCTCTTGACCGGCGTGAGGACGGCGAAGTATTGCCATGGGTGCGGCTCGAGCGTCGCGCCGTCGATCTCTTCACG
Source organism: uncultured bacterium (assembly GCA_964568035.1). Lineage (GTDB taxonomy): Bacteria > Vulcanimicrobiota > Vulcanimicrobiia > Vulcanimicrobiales > Vulcanimicrobiaceae > Cybelea. The sequence continues at coordinate 2,388 of CAZMPP010000047.1, read as the reverse complement.
CACGATCGCGTCGGCCGCGCGGACGACGGTCAGGCGCTCTTCGGTAACGTCGCCGATGATGCGCACCGCCAGGCCGGGACCGGGAAATGGCTGCCGCGCGACGATCGCGCCGGGCAACCCGAGTGCGCGGCCGAGCTCGCGAACCTCGTCTTTAAAGAGCGACCGCAACGGCTCGATCAGCGCGAGCCCCATCGTTTCGGGCAGCCCACCGACGTTATGGTGTGATTTTATCTTATGCCCGGCCTTGCTCTGCGGCGTCTTCGACTCGATAACGTCGGGATAGAGCGTACCCTGCACCAAATACTTAACGCCGGGGATCTTAGCCGCTTCGTTCTCGAAGACCGCGATAAACTCGTGCCCAATGATGATCCGCTTGCGCTCGGGATCTTCGACGCCGCGGAGTTTGCGTAAGAAGCGCTCGCGCGCGTCCACGGCGACGACGTCGAGGTGCAGCACGTCGCGAAACGCTCCAACGACCTGCTCGGCTTCGCCCTCCCGCAAGAGCCCGTGATCGACGAAGATGCAGGTGAGCTGTTTCCCGATCGCCCGCGCCACCAGCGTCGCTGCAACCGCCGAGTCGACGCCGCCGGAGAGCGCGCAAATGACGCGATCCTCGCCGACGCGAGCGCGGATTTCCTCAACGGAACGTTCCAAGAACGATTCGATCTTCCAATCGCGCTGCAGCCCGGCGATCTCCCCCAAAAAATTGTCCAGCACGGTGCGGCCGTGCTCGCTATGCACGACTTCAGGGTGAAACTGAACCCCGTAAATCTTCTTCTCCAGCGAACCCATCGCGGCGACGTTGCAGCGCGCCGTGGAGGCGAGCGGGTAGTAACCTTCGGGCAGGGTCACGACCGAGTCGCCGTGCGACATCCAAACGCGTGATTCGTTGGGAACGCCGCGGAAAAGCGGCGTTCCTGGATCGGTGACCACAAGTGTAGCCGGCCCATACTCGGCGCGATCGAGCGGTACGAGCCCCGCGCCGAGATCGCGCGCCAGCAGCTGCATGCCGTAACAGATGCCGAGGATCGGAACGCCCGAGTCAACGATTGCCGCATCCATCTCGGGGGCACCCTCGGCCAGGGCGCTTTCCGGACCACCCGAAAGAATAAGAGCGGCCGGGCGCCGCAACGAGAGTGTGTTCCACGACACGTCGTGAGGCACGATCTCGCAATACACCCCGAGCTCGCGCGTGCGCCGCGCGATCAACTGGCTGTATTGAGCCCCGAAGTCGAGGATGAAGACCGTCTCCGGCATGACGCTCTGCGTCGCTTACTCCGCGGCTGCGGCCGCCGCCGCTTTTAACGCGGCGTCGTAATCCGGTTCGCTAGCAACGTCGGGAACGAGCTGCACGTAGCGGACCGTACGGTCTTTGCCAATGACCACGATGGCGCGAGCGTGGAAACCGAGCTCCTTAATTATGAATCCATAGTTCAGGCCGAAGCTATGGTCGCGGTAATCGGAGAGCATTTGCAGTTTGATCTCGCCCTCTTGCGCGCCGCACCAGCGCGCTTGCGCGAACGGCAGGTCCATGCTGACCACGCCGACGGCGACGCCGGCGGGAAGCTCGCCAAGGCGGGCGTTGAACTTCTGCGACTCCAGGGAGCAGACGCTGGTGTCGAGCGATGGAACGACGATCAGCATCGCGGCCCGCTTTCCTTCGTCCACGAGAATGTCCAGGTTAACCGCGGAGAGATCGCCGCCGCTCAAGTTAAACTGCGGCGCCGGATCGCCGGCGTGCAGCTCGGGGCCGAGCAGCGTCATGGGGCTTCCTTTGAAAAGTACGGCTCCGGCACGTTCTTGGACGTTATCGACGGGCATCAGGACCTCCTAAAAGACAATGGTAAGGGTGGTTATGTCAACACATCTTGAAGCCGATCGGTGTCGCGCGCCATGACGATTTCCATTGCGATGCGCTCGCCGACCGAAACGTCGCGTCCCCAGCGATAGGCCGAGTACGGCGTGTAACGCGTCCCGGGCGAACCCGGAATCCGCAAGGAAACATCGTAGCAGACGAGCTCCTTGGGCGGCCCCGCGGCAATAACGCACTGCAGGGCAAAGGGCCCGATCACGCCCGGTGGACTCAGCTCCCGCGCGGCGGCGACGAAACGCTCACCCATGGCAAAGGCCGGCTCGAGCATGGACTCCAGAATTGTCGCGGCAACATGCCCGGCTTCTTCCAAACGCATCGGGACGCCGCGCAACGCATCGAGCGATGCCGGCGGAATATTTCTGAAACCCTCGAGATTCGTTTGGCGGCGCGTATCGGTCCCGCTGAGTTCGAGCTCGCCCAATAGCGGTGAGTAAAAGAAGTTTAGATTTACCGATGGCCCGAGTGCGTATTCCTCGATCCGCGCCTCAGCCAAACCCTCGGCCGTGAGCACCGGC
>CAZMPP010000046.1:0-13513 GCA_964568035.1 uncultured bacterium | reverse complement strand
GACCGTCACCATGCGTTTCGACCGCATCATTGCAGCCGTCGCCGCCGGCGAGATCGATGCCGGTCTGATCATCCACGAGTCACGCTTCACCTACCGCGATGCGGGCTTGATCGCTATCGCCGATCTGGGCGAGTGGTGGGAGAACATGACGCTGCTGCCCGTTCCGCTCGGCGCGATCTTAGTGCGCGACGACGTCGGTGAAGACCAGGTTCGCGCGCTGGACGGGGCGATACGCCGCAGCCTCGCCTTCGCCCGAGCTAACGACCACGCGGTCATGCCCTACGTGCGCGCCCACTCGGCAGAGATGAACGACGACGTCATTCGCGCCCATATCGATCTGTACGTCAACGAATTCAGCAATGATCTCGGCGAAGTCGGGCACGAAGCCGTGCGGGCCCTCTTCGCTCGCGCGCACGACGCCGGCATCTTGCACCGAACCGTCGAGCCGCGGTTCGCATGAGTGGGCGCGGCCTGCGACGTGCCGAGTTTCTGGCCGGCACCGGCGCACTCGGCATAGCCGCCGGAACGCGCGCAGTCGCGCAGCCGCTGCCGTCCGCCGCCATTGCGCTTGGTGACGACGTCTTTCTACGAAGCGCGTGGCGCGATCTGCACGGTCGAAGCGTCGGCGTCATCACCAATCAGAGCGGTGTTACGTCCGGGCTCGTCTCCATCGTGGACGCGATCTTGGATCACGGCGGCATTCGCCTGAAGGGCATTTACGCACCAGAGCACGGATTTCGCGGGGACAGAGGCTCGGGGGCTTCGGTCGCATCGTACGTCGATCCCCAAACGCACTTGCCGGTCTACAGTCTGTATGGCGCCTCGCGCCATCCTAGCGCGGCGATGCTCGAAGGCGTCGACGTACTGCTCTTCGACATTCAAGACGTCGGTGCACGCGCCTATACGTACATCTCTACCATGGCCTATGCGATGCAAAGCGCCCACGATCTCGGCAAGGAGTTCTGGGTGCTCGACCGTCCCAATCCGACCGGTGGAACGATCGTCGAGGGGCCCGTACTCGAGAAGGCCTTCGAGTCGTTTATCGGACTCTATCCTATTGCCGACCGTCACGGCATGACCGTCGGCGAGCTCGCCGGTCTCTTCAACGATTACTTCGGCATCGGCGCGAAGCTGCGGGTGGTGCGCATGGAGGGTTGGCGGCGCTCGATGTTGTGGCCCGAGACCGGTCTGCAGTGGGTGATGACTTCGCCGAATATTCCGTTGTGGCAGACGACGATCGTATACCCCGGCACGGGGCTCATCGACGGGCTCGGAATCAACAACGGCAGCGGTTTTACCAAGCCGTTCTTTCTCGCCGGCACGCTAGGCATAGACGGTGGAAATCTCGCCGACCGCCTCAACCGACGAAATCTTCCCGGCGTCTGGTTTCGGCCGGCGGCCTGGTCGCCGCTTACCGGTTTTTGGCAAAGCCGCGAACTAACCGGTGTGGAGCTGATCGTCTTCGATCCGCGACGCTTTTACGCGGTGCGCACCGCGGTCGAGATCTCCGTGGCAATTCGCGATCTCTTTCCGCGCGCAATCCAAATAAAGAGCCCCTCGGGACTCGACCGCGATTGGGGCACCGACACGTTCCGCCGCAGCTTTACCGCCGGAGCGAGTGCCGATACGATTTTGGCGCAGTGGCGGCCGCGCACCGCCGAGTTCGAAGCGTTGCGCCGAAGATATTTGCTGTACTGATCGTGTTGCGCGAACGGTTGGTCGAGGCTCTCGGAGCCGGCGCCGTCAAGACGGAACCCGAAGATCTCGCCGTCTACTCGTTCGACGCATACACCGACGGCGGCCGGCCCAGCGCGGTCGTCTTGCCGCAGTCCACGCGCGACGTCTGCGCCATCGTCAAGATCGCCCGCGATTGCGGCGAACCGATCGTAGCTCGCGGCGCAGGCACCGGCCTTTGTGGCGGCGCGGTGCCGATGCAGGGCGGAGTCGTTCTCTCGTTCGCGCGAATGAACGGCGTCCTCGAGTTAGACGTGGCGAACCGTCGGGCGCGCGTGCAGCCCGGCCTCATCAATCGCGAGCTGTCGCGTTATGCTGCGTCGAGCGGGCTCTTCTACGCGCCCGATCCCTCATCGCAGCTGATCTCGACGATCGGCGGCAACATCGCTACCAATGCCGGCGGACCGCACTGTCTCTCCTACGGCACGACCGTCAATCACGTCGTCGGCTTGGAAGTCGTCGACGCTTCAGGCGAAGTCTTTACCACCAGCCTGGACGACGCCGGTTACGATCTCACCGCGGCGCTCGTCGGCAGCGAGGGAACGCTGGGAATCGTCACATCGGCGTGGTTGAAGCTGATGACGCTTCCGGAAGACGTGCGCGTCGCGGTCGTAGCTTTTGACGATCTCGGATCTGCTTCGGCCGCCGTCTCGGCAATTATCGCCGCGGGCATCGTTCCGACCGCTCTTGAGATAATGGACGCGGTCATCACGCGCGCCGTAGAAGCCGCGTTCCACGCCGGCTACCCAACCGAAGCCGCCGCGATTCTGCTCGTCGAGCACGCCGGTCTTCGCGAAGACGGCGAATCGTGCGAAGCGGCCATCGAAGCGATCGCCCGCGAACACGGTGCGCGATCTTGGCGCAGCGCGAGCAGCCAGGCCGAGCGCGACGCGCTCTGGGCCGGACGTAAGGGCGCCGCCGGCGCAACCGGACGCATCGCGCCCAACTACTACACCCAAGACGTTTGCGTGCCGCGCAGCAAGCTGCCGGAGGCTCTTCGCGCCGTCGAGGCGGCAGCCGCGCAGAACGGCATCGTTGTCGGCAACGTCTTTCACGCCGGCGACGGTAATTTACATCCACTGCTGATGTACGACCGGCGCGAGCGCAAGCAAGTAGCCGCTGTGGTGGAGACCGGCAACGTCATACTTCAAGCGGCGATCGACCTGGGCGGGACCATCAGCGGGGAGCATGGCGTCGGCTGGGAGAAGCGCGATGCAATGACGCGGGTCTATTCGACCGCCGACCTCGCAACGATGGGACGCGTCCGCGACGTCTTCGATCCGGCGCGCACGCTCAATCCGGAGAAAATCTTTCCCAGCGGCACGCAGTGCGTCGAGGTGAAGGCGCCGTGAAAGCGCTTGCGGAGCGCGTCGCGCCGCAGAGCGCCGAAGCGGCCGGCGAAATCGTCGGAGCGTGCGATCGCGCGGGACAAAAAGTTTCGATCGTCGGCGGTAACACGCTGGAAGGCATGAGCCTTCCGCCCGAGCGGGTCGATCTCACGCTCGACGTCACGGCGCTGCGAGGCGTCGTGGCCAACGAGCGCGCCGATCTCACCCTCGCCGTTCGGGCGGGAACGCCGTTACAAGACGTGGCGACGCTCCTCGCCGCGCAGGGAATGTTCGTACCGTTCGACGCACCGCAGCCGCTCTACGCAACCGTCGGGGGTACGCTGGCCGCCGGATGGGCCGGTCCACGCCGCCATCTGTACGGACGCGTGCGAGATTACCTTATCGGATCGACCGTCGTCCTCGCCGACGGAACGATCGCGCGCGCGGGCGGCATGGTGGTGAAGAACGTCGCCGGTTACGACATGAGCCGATTCTACGTCGGCTCTTTTGGTACGCTCGGCATTTTGGTGCAGGCAAACTTCAAAACGATTCCGATGCCGCCGCACGCCCGTGGTTTTCTCGCGCCGCTTCCGGAACGGACGCGCGAGCGCGCCGCGGTGCAGCTCGCCGGTCTCTCGATTCGTCCATCCGCGGCATTCATCGTGCGCGGCTTCGAGAACGCGGTTGATGGCGAGGACGGCGACGAAGGACGGGTTTTTGCGCTGATCGAGGGCAGCGACGCATTGCTCGATCGCTCCACTCTGGAGATACGTTCCGCGCTCGGGCGCGCCGGCGTGCCCGAGACGCGGGTGATCGACGCCGGAGCGCGCGCTTCGTTCGAGCGCGTGGTCGACGCCTACGTCGCTTGCTTGGGCGAGCGCTCCGTCACCTATGGTATCACGGCACTCGCCGGCGGTGCCGAACGCTGTGCCCTCGAAATCGAGGCGGTCGCACTCCGCCACGCCCTGCGCACGGAGAGCATCGTCGACGCGATGAACGGCGACGCCGTCGTGCGCGTGAGCGACGCCGATGCACTTGCGCTCGGCGCGAAGATCGAGACCTTCGACGAAGCGCTCCACGAGGTGCAGCCTCGCGCGCGAGTCTTTGCCAGTAAACACGCACACCGCGCGTCGCTGCGCGTCTGGGGCGAACCGCCGGCCGCGCTCGAACAGATGAAGGCGCTCAAAGCGCGCTTCGATCCCAACCGCACGCTCAATCCGGGCCGTTTTATCGGCGGGATTTAACGGTAAGACCGCAATCGTGAAAGTTTTGATCCTTGGAGCGAGCGGGTTTATCGGCCGGCGCTTAGCCTCGGCGCTGCGCGCTCGCGGCGACGACGTTCTCACCGCAACGCTTCGCGAACCGCAAGCCGCAGCCGCCTTCGCGGCCTCCTGCGACGCGGTGGTAAACCTTGCCGGAGAACCCGTCGCCCAGCGTTGGAACGAAGCGGTAAAGCGCCGCATCAAAGAGAGCCGCGTCGACCTGCCGCGTCGTTTCATCGAGGCACTGGCGCAGCAGTCCAAGCGCCCTTCGGTCTACGTGAGCGCGTCGGCCATCGGATATTACGGAACCAGTGAAACGGCGACGTTCGTCGAGGAGAGCCCGCCCGGAGATGATTTCTTGGCGCGCGTCTGCGCCGAGTGGGAGCGTGAGGCGCAGCGCGCGGCCGGTCTCGGCATGCGCGTTGCGTGCGTTCGCACCGGCGTCGTGCTGGGAACCGACGGCGGCGCGCTGCCGAAAATGCTTCCGCCTTTTCGCGCGGGGCTCGGTGGCATCATCGGAACCGGCCGCCAATGGTTTTCCTGGATCGCGGTCGATGACCTCATCGGCATCTATTTGCTGGCAATCGATAACGCGCAAGGAGCGCTCAACGCTACCGCGCCCTATCCGGTAACCAACGCCGAATTCACAAAGGAACTGGCCGAAACGCTCCACCGGCCGGCATTTCTACCGGTTCCTACGCTCGTACTGCGCGCGATGCTCGGTGAAGGTGCCGACGCGATACTGCAGGGCCAGCGCGTTTTACCCGAACGCACGCAAGCGCTCGGCTATACGTTTGCGTTTCCGCGCCTCAAAGAGGCGCTTGCAGAACTGCTGTAGGCTTCGTTGAAAACTCCATCGCCTCGAGATACTTCTCCGCGTCCATCGCCGCCCGGCATCCGGCGCCCGCCGCTGTAACGGCTTGACGGTAACGATGGTCGTTCACGTCGCCGGCCACGAAGACGCCTTCGACGTTGGTGGCGCTGCCGTCCGGAGAGACGATATAGCCGAGTCCGTCCAAGTCGAGTTGTCCGGCGAATACTTCGGTGTTGGGCGTGTGACCGATTGCCACAAAGAGCGAGTCGGTTCCGAAATCGTAGGTACTACCATCCTGCACGTTGCGCAGGCGCAGGCCGGTAACGTGCGTCTCCCCCAGCACTTCTTCAACGACCGTATTCCAAAGAAAGCCGATCTTCTCGTGTGCCTGCATCCGGTCGACCATGATTTTGCTAGCGCGCAGCCGGTCGCGGCGATGGATCAACGTCACCTGCCTGCCGAAACGCGTCAAAAAGAGCGCTTCTTCGGCGGCAGAGTCGCCGCCGCCGACCACGACGACGCTTTTGTCCCGAAAGAAGGCGCCGTCGCACGTCGCGCAGCTTGAAACGCCGCGTCCGCGCAGCCGCTCTTCACCGGGGACGTCGAGCCAACGCGCGCTGGCACCGGTCGCGACGATGATCGTCTGGGCTTCGTATTGCTCCTCGGACGTGCGCACGACGTGGGGCCGCTTGCCGAAGTCGACCGAGGTTACGTCCACGTTCTCGACGCGCGCGCCGAAACGCTCGGCCTGCTCGCGAAAGCGGATCATCAGATCCGGCCCTTGGATTCCCTCGGGAAAGCCCGGATAATTCTCGACCTCGGTCGTCAGCATGAGCTGACCGCCATAAAGACCGCCGGCCAATACCAGCGGATGTAGATTTGCTCGTGCCGCGTAAACGGCGGCCGTTAGACCTGCCGGCCCCGACCCGATGATGATGACCCGTTCCATGCCCGCTTCCTTCGACTCGGACGGCGCCATCCCGGTTGCAGAGGCCGGCGCCGGTGCGTCGAAGCACGCGACATGAGCGACCAGCAGATACCCCTGGAAGATAATTTCAGCGACGTCCTGCGCAAGGCGATGCGCGGCACCGGCATCGACTCGGCCAAGCTCGCCGGCGCGAGCGGCATCGATAGCGCAACCATCGAGCGCTGGCTCAAAGAGGACGGAACGGCCGACGACGCGCAGGCTCGCGCGATCGCAAAAATCCTACGCCTAGACGGTGGAAAACTGGCCGACAGCGCGGCGCAGCGCTGGACGCCGCCGGCGATATCGCTCCCCGGCGTTCGCCGGCACCCGCAAGATCCGCACCCGAGCAACGGCTACGTCTTCTTCCTCGAGCAAGGGCGCCGGGCCGCGCTGGTCGATCCGGCCGGAGTTCCCGAGAACCTTCTGCGGGTACTTCGCGACGGCGACTACCACTTGGAGTATATTTTGATCACCCATAAGCACCCCGATCACTGCGATGCGACCTCGGCGGTGGCCAACGCCTTTCCGGATGCGCAGATCGTGATGCACGAGCTCGACGTGAACGCCATCGGTCCGCTCGCCGATATCACGCTCATGATGCGCGATGGCGAGACCCTGCCGTTCGGCGAGACCTCGACGATCCGCATGCTGCACACGCCCGGACACACCGATGGGTCGTCGTGCTATCTGTTCGACGGAACGCTATTCTCGGGCGACACGCTCTTTGCCGCCAGCGTCGGCGGCGCGTACGGCGAGATGAGCTCGTACGAAGACATTCTCAACAGCGTGCGCAGTAAGATCTTCACGCTTCCGGGAGAAACGGCGGTGATGCCCGGACACGGGCCGCCGACGCGGATCGAGCTCGAAAAAGAGCACAATCCGTTTTTTTAGCTAGTCGCGGTACGCCTCGGGAACATGCACCGAAGCACCGGCGCTCTCACTGATGGTCGCAGCGCTTGCCTTGGGTGCGTCCGCGGCTTCGCGGATAAGTTCGAACTGAACGACGGCTTGGCCCGAGGCGGGCAGGTGTACGTCAAGCGTCTTGGGCGAGCAGAAGCTCGGGGTGCAGAACGCCGCAAGCCAACCGTTGGCCACGCCGGATGCCTGCAGGCGGACCGATGCGTTGGGACGGCCACTCACTTCCAAACGATACTTTGCCGCGTGCGCGCTGGTCGTCTGCAGATCGGAGCCCGTCCAAGGGGTGATCGCGAGACGCACGGTGGGCGCAGCAAGAGCGAGCAGTACGGCAAATACGGTTATCACGTACGCAGTTTATAGCCTGTTGCCATCATACGCAAGACTATTGCAAGTGAGATTGCCGTGAAAAATAGGATCATTCCCATGGAGAATCCGAGCGAGAGGTAGCTCTGCCCGGTATAACTGCGGCGAAAAGCGTCGATCGTATAGAAGATCGGGTTGAAGAGCTCGAAATTCCGCAGCGCCGGCGGCAGCATCTTCGCCGACGTAAATACGCCTCCGACAAAGGTCAGCGGCGTAATGACGAACGTCGTCAAAATGGCGATGTGGTCGAACTTCTCGGCCATAAGGGCGAAGATCAGCCCGAGCGCTGAAAACCAAATCGAAACCAGCGCGATAACCGCGAGATAGAGTGCCCAATCGCGCGGCACGCTGTGTACCAGCACGACGCCGAGCGCAGTGATCAAGCCGGCGATGAGGAACGCGCGAGCCAAGCTCCCCACAACGAACCCGGCAACCATTTCGTAGGCGGAGAGCGGCGCGATCAAAAGCTCTTGGATCGAGTTCATAAATCGCCCCTGAAAGAGCGAGCTCGAGCACTCGCCGTACGATGCGTCGATGACCTGCAGCACGATCAGGCCCGGTATTAGGAACTGCGCGTAGGTGACGCCGTCGACGGTCGAGATCCGGCTGCCGATCGCCAATCCGAAGACGAAAACGTAGAGCAGCGTCGTGATGATCGGCGGCCAGATCACCTGATTGATGATCTTGAGACTGCGAACCATCTCGCGCTTGACCAGCGTCCAAAGTCCGACGTTGTTAATTGCGGGTCAGCTCCAAGAAGACGTCCTGCAGCGATGCACCGTCGGCGAGCAGTTCTTCCGTCGGACGCTCGGTCACGATGCGCCCGTCGCGAATGATGGCGATGCGGCGGCAGAGCGCCTGGGCCTCTTCCAGATAATGCGTCGTCAAGAAGATCGTCATTCCGTCGGCATTGAGGGCGCGCAGCCACTCCCATAACTCGAGCCGCAGCTCGACGTCCACGCCGGCGGTCGGCTCGTCGAGAATCAGCAGTGCGGGCTGGTGAATCAGCGCGCGGGCAAGCGAGAGCCGGCGTTTTTGGCCGCCCGAAATTTTGGTGTACTCGAGATGCGCGTGCGACGTGAGCCCGAAGCGCTCGAGCAGCATGTCGGCGCGCTCGTCGACCTCCTTGCCGCGCAGACCGTAGTAGCCGGCGGCGTAAATGAGAACGTCGCGTAGCGAGAGATAGCGGTCGAAGTTGAACTCTTGCGGTGAGAGCCCGACCTGACGCCGCGCCTCACGCCAATCGCGTTCGTTATCGTGGCCGAAGATGCGAATCGTGCCGGAACTCGTGCGTGCCAAGCCGACGATCGCGTTGATGGTCGTCGTCTTACCCGCACCGTTGGGGCCGAGGAAGCCGAAGAACTCGCCCGCGCCGACGCGCAGCGAAATGCCGTCGACGGCGGTAAAGCTGCCGTACCGCTTGACGAGGTGGTCGATCTCGACGGCGGGCGCCGGGACCGTCAGGGAATGATGCTCTTTAATCGTTTGTACCGGTGGCGGCGAAGGGTGGCAATAAGGTCGGCACACTCCGGAATCCCGCTATCGGCCAGTTGGGTTGCGACACGCTTAACGTCAAAGGCTACCCGCCGGTGCTTCACCTGCCATCCGGCGTCGCGTTCGGTGAAGATGGCATAACAGGCGCGCGGGTCGCCGTCTTTGGGCAACCCGGCCGAGGCGACGTTAACCAGCATTCGCCCTTTCCAAATTCGGACGTAGGGCAGGTGCAAGTGGCCAAAGGCAATGGCCGTTGCGCGCTCGTCGCCTACGAGCCTCGTCAGCGTGGCATCGTCGGCGTCGGGCCAGAGATGTTCGTCGTCGTTGAGCGGATTGGCGTGCACGATCAGTAGCTGGTTTTCGTCTTCGCCGATGCGAAGCGCGAAGGGGAGTTCTCGCAGCCACCCGAGCCACCGCTCGCCCAAATCGCGCCGCGTCCACCCGACCTGCGCCATTTCTCCGCTGGAGAGCTTCTCGGTCGCGGAATCGTCGTAAAGATAGCGGTCCTTGTTCCCGCGAACGCACGCCGCCCCGATCTCTTCCAGCCGCTGTAAGACCTTTTTGGGTTTCGGGCCGTCCAGACAGAGATCTCCGGCTACGACGATGGCCTCGGCTCCGCCCTGAGATTCCAGGTCGGCAAGACAGGCGTCGAGCGCTAAGAGATTACCGTGAAGATCGGAGAGGACCGCGATTCGCATGCTGCCCGGTCGAGCTTACTCGCGCCGAAGAGCGAGCGCGAGCATCGACGGGGTCAGACCGAGCTTGGTGAATTCGTAGAGATCGATCGCTTCGACGCCGATTCCGGCGCGACGCATCGCGGCAAGTGCGGTGCGATAGCGGATGTCCGCAATTACGTGCCGCTCGTCCAAGAGTAACGCGCCGGCGGCCTGCTCTTCACCGCGCGCCAGCACCACGGTCTTGAAACCGGCGAATGCCGATGAATCGGCTTTATCTACGCCAACCACGATGGTATCGGGCGCAACCGCGGTCGCCACGGCGCGCAGCGCGCCGACGCCGGCAGCCAGCTTCACTTCGACGACGCGAAATCCGCGCGCGCGCGCAAGCTGGGCGAAACCGGCGCGGCCGATCTCGTTCCCGCGCGCTCCGACGCCGATGAAGACCGTCTCACCCGCCACGATCACGTCGTTGCCGTCGAGTAATCCCGGTCCTTCGATGTGGCCCGCGATCGGAACGTCCAAGCGCGCGAGCTCCGACTGCATCCGGTCGACTTCCGCGCGGCGCGACATGGCGCTTAGGCGCATCATGACGCTGCCGTCTTCGAAAGCCACGGCCGCATCGCCGGCGCTGACTTCGTACGGATCGTCACCGCGAGACTCGACCTCGATCACCTCGACGCCGAAGTACTTGAGCGTGTTGCGGAGTACGCCGTGCTGCTCCAGCGCGCGCGCGTAGAACGCGCCCGGCTCTCCGATGAGAGACGTGCCGCTTTCGATCGCGATTGAAGGCTTCACTAGCACCGCGGTGCACAGCCGCCCCGTCGGCGCGGAGATTAGCCGGGGGCCGAATCCAACCTCATGTTTCGTCGTCATTGTGCCTGATATGGTTCGGGATTGGGGGAATCGGCAAAGAACGGCGCCATATCCGACGCGAGCAAATCGTTGAGCGTGAGCGCAGGCAAACCAAAAATCTCCTCCTCGGTCTTGACCACGCTGCCGACGCTCAAATGGGCGTCGCCGACGTAGCCTCGCCGCGCAAGCGGCGAAACGACCAGCGCGTAACTTCGCAAGGCGTTGACGTGATCCACCGCGCCCTGCAGACCCTCGGGTACGATAAAGATCGCCGTCGAGCTCCAATGAGGCGTACGCGAAAGATAGTCGACGATCTTGCCTACGGCCTTATCGCCGTCGGCGGCGCCGGCACTTCCCTCGGCGGTGGGCAGCCATACGAAGGTAAAGTTCGGCATGCGGTCGGCCGAGACGTACCGTTGCATGTCGCGTTCGAACTCTTCGGCGCGCATAGCGTTAGTGATCTTCGGATTCCACGTGCCGTAGTCGAGATCGACGTTGCCGTCGAGCGCGGCCAGCGCCGGAACGTTGAGGTGATACTGCGAGCCGTCGTAACCGGAGAGCCGCAGCAGGCCGCCGTAGTCACGGTACGTCAATCCGGCCCGCGAGAAGGCGTTGAAGAGATAGCCTTCCCGGCCGTAGTCCTCGGGATCGGAGCCGTGGTCGTCCATCGGGGCGCGCGCGATTCCCGCGGCGGCAACGAGCTGCTCGTAGAGCGTCGCCTCGCCTGCCGTGGCATAGTGACGCGCGACGTCGATATCGGCATCGGGTGCGTAAAAATTATCCGCCAGGGCGTAGTTACGCGCCAAGGCGTGAAGATTGGGCGTGATTCCTTCCGGATAGCGCGCGAAGGTCGGATCGCCGTTTCCATGGGGAAGGCCTGCCGCATCCTTGAGGCCGCCGAGCGCCGCATCGTAGCCTTGCGTGCCGGCGGCGATGCAAACGACGTGATCGATAACTTCACTGCGCTTGTTGGACTGTAGCGGCGGGATGACCGGATTGAACTGCGCGACGCTGGGCGTGCGATTGTAGCGCAGCGCCGCAAGCGTGGTTTTTATCAACGGGGTGTGCTTGAGATCGACACGTTGCAGCAAGCCCCAGCCGTCGACGCCTTTGGCGCCGGCGACGAAAAGATAGCGGCCGTTGCTCGAGAGCGCGATCGCCGTCGGATACCAACCGGTGGGGATGAGACCGTAGCGATAGCGCGTCGGCTTGCGCGCGTCGAGTACGGCGACGGAGTTGAGGCCCGCGAGTGCGACGTACAAACGCTTACCGTCGGGGCTGAGCGCCTCGGCACTTGGTTGCGCGCCGTAGGGCGCTCCCGGGTAGAGGCGCAGGTCCAAACCGCGCACGACGCGCGGCGCTCCGGCGAGTGCAACGACCGAGATACGATCGACGTTCGCCATTGCGACGTAGGCTAAGCTTCCGTCGCGGCTGATGACCGCCGCGCCTGGAGCGGCACCACCGACGACCTTCGAGCCGTCCGGCGCCGCATCCATCGGCACGGTCGTGGGATCGCCGGCGCTCCCGCCGGCAACCTGGAGAACGGAGAGCGCCGACGATTTCGACGGATCAAAGTTTGGAACGACGAACTGCGGCTGCAGCGCCGGAGGAACGACCGGTGCGTAGGCAGCAAGGCCCGTGCCGGACGCCAAGACGCTGGACTTTCCGGCGGCAACGTAGAGCGGAAAATCCCCCACCGGAACCGAGCGCTGCACCGCGCGCGAAGCTATATCGATGGCGATCACCGAGTTGCCGAGGTTGTCGGCAACGTATGCCGTTCGGTTATCGGGCGTTACGGCGATCTGCGCCGGAAATGCGCGGTGCGCCGGATCCGCTGAGAGCGCGATTGCCGTCACTTCACTGAGCGTGCCGGCGCTATCCAGATTGAAGATGCGCACCTTTCCCGCGGCGCCGTCCGAGGCGAGTACGATCGCTTGCGCCGGATTGCCCGGATCGCGAGCCGATGCGACGCCCATAAAAAAAGATGTGGCCGGCGCGTGATAGACCGACGCGATGCGCATGCTGCGCGTATCCACGACGGTAAGGGACGCACTCGAGGTGATTGGCGTATCGGGCGGCGCGGTCAGCGACCAGCCCGACGCCATGCCCCCGTTGGAGAGAATGGCGAATCGCCCGTCGGTCGAAAGAGTCAGGCCCAGAGGATTGCTGCCGACGAAAATACTCGTCCCGGCCGGTGCGGCTATTCTCCCGTTGGGAAGGACGGCATCGGTCGGATGAATCCGGTCGGCTCCGGTTGGTCGCGTGCCGGCCGGTGCCGAATACATGATCAGCGGGGCGGGCTTGCTGCCGGCGCCCAATAGTAGGGCCGCCAAAAGCACCGCTGGGGCTTGTCTAAACGACACGGGAGGTTGCCATTACCATGCGGGTCGCGGGGACCCTGCCGGACCGAGGGAACGGGCGTATCGGCGCCGATGCGCGCCTGCTCGCGGTCGCTACGGCCGTACCGCCGTACGTTCTAGGGCAGAGTGACGTTACACGGCGGATCGAACTAGCGCTCGGCCCCAGATCGCGGGAAATCGTTCGGCTGCTTCCCATGTTCGGCAATACCGGAATCGAGCGTCGTTTTTCGTGCGTGCCGATTGAATGGTATGAGCGGCTGCACGACTGGCCCGAACGCAATCAAGTGTACCTCGACTCGGCGATCGAGCTGCTCGAGTCGGCGACGCTGAGCGTTTTAGAACGTGCCGGCCGGCATCCCGATGAAATCGATGCGATCGTCGTTGTCTCCACCACCGGAATCGCGACGCCGAGCTTGGACGCGCTTTTGATGGAAAAGATGAACCTTCGCCGCACGGTGCGCCGCTTGCCGATCTTCGGCCTCGGATGCGCCGGCGGCACGATCGGTCTCTCGCGCGCCGCAACGATGGCCGCGTCGATGCCGGGCTCACTCGTCCTCTTTCTGGTCGTCGAGCTATGCGCGCTCTGCTTCCGCCGCGACGACTTTACCAAAAGTAATATCGTCGCCACCGCGCTCTTCGGTGACGGGGCCGCAGCGGCGCTGATATCTTCCGAGGGGGAAGGACCGCGCGTCATTGGCGGCGGCGAATACACGTGGCCGGATTCGCTCGACGTCATGGGCTGGG
>CAZMPP010000045.1:10012-13634 GCA_964568035.1 uncultured bacterium | reverse complement strand
GCCCCGCGGTTTCGCCTGCTGGGCCTTCGACGCCAGCTGAGCCACGCTCGCCGGACTTCTCGCGCCGTGACCACCGGGTCGCGGCGAAGGCTTGGTCGCCGCCGCGGCGATGTCGGAGCCCTTAAGGATGGCGTTGATCTGTGCTTCGGTGGAGCGACTTTTCGTCACGTGGTGCTCCTTAGGCCGTAGCCCCGGAACTCACAGTTTCAATTTGAGCCGTTTTGGCCGCCTCAGTTCAGTGCGGCACCTGCTAGAAATGCATCGTACATGCCGCGGCGCTTCGGAAGCTCAAACACTACCCGCGTGAGGTGCTCGCGGCTAACAGTATGGTGTCGCGACCCAAACCCTCGATCCAGACATAACGCGAGCTTTGCTGTCGCCGGGCATTATTCGCTGAGGTAGCCACCCGCGATAACCCCGAGCCCAATCTCGCCGCCGACTTCCACTGTCGGATCGTTGAAGGATCGTCGACATCGAGAGGCGATCTCGAGTTCAAAAAGGCGGTGCGCGATTACGCACTTGCCGCGCGGTCTCGATCGCGTTGGCCCGTTCCTGATGCGGTGAAGCATTGCGCCGTTACGATCGTGCTTTGGAATACGCGCCACGACTGCTTGGCCGCGGAGAAGCTGACGCTGGACGGTATGCAGGGCGTCATCTATGCCAACGACCGGGTCGCGCACCTACGGATTAACGATATCGGCTCGGACGCCGGCAAGCCGCGCGTCGAGGTTACTGTGGAGTCACTCCGAGCATGCTGAGAGCCCCGCTAAAAATGAGGCCCTCACCCTTTCCAGCTGGATGGCTCGATTTGCAGCAACGGGCCTCAGCCACGTCGAAGCCCATAACTAGCTGTGGCTAGATCAAAGATCGAGTGGACGACTGACACGTGGAACCCAGTAACCGGCTGCACTAAAGTGAGCCCGGGATGTGAACATTGCTACGCCGAGACATTTGCGGAACGTTGGCGTGGCACGCCAGGCCACGTCTATGAGAATGGCTTCGATTTGCAATTACGACCGGAAAGGTTAAGGCAGCCTCTAACTTGGGTGAAACCGAGGCTGGTTTTCGTCAACTCGATGAGCGACTTGTTCCATGCGGCTATTCCGGACGAATACATCGTTGAGGTGTTTTCAGTTATGCGTGCCGCTAGCTGGCACCGTTTCCAAGTGTTAACGAAGCGAGCCGAGCGGTTACGCCGTCTAACGCGAAAGTATGGAGTGAGCGATAACGTTTGGCTAGGCGTAAGTGTTGAATCACCAGAGTACTATTGGCGTATTCGCCTTTTACAAGACGCGCCGGTACGAACTAAGTTCCTCTCCTGCGAGCCATTACTCTCGCCGCTTCAATCATTACCGCTAGACGGAATCTCATGGGTGATAGTGGGCGGCGAAAGCGGCCCTGGCGCGAGGCTGATGCGACCAGAGTGGGTCAGAGAAATCCGGGACGACTGCAATGCGCGCGGTGTGCCGTTCTTTTTTAAGCAGTGGGGCGGGGTTCGGAAGCAGATTACAGGCCGCGTACTCGATGGCCGCACTTGGGACGAGATGCCAGAACCTTTATCGGCTTAGAGTGGCGAAACAAGATCATTCACGTTGGCCGATCGAGCCACACACTCTGGCAAAGCACGCGATCCTTCGGCGCTACCTTGGGCGCTGGTTCCCAATTATGGCTAAGCGCAACGCCAGGATCATCTATGTGGACGGTTTTGCTGGCCCGGGACGCTACGTGGAAGGGGAGGACGGGTCACCAATCATCGCATTGCGAATAGCTCGCGATTTCCTAGCGTCTGGTGTCCTGCGTCCACAACAGTTGACGGCGATCTTCGTCGAGCAAAAGACTGGCCGGCATCGTCTACTATCGGAAGAAGTAAGGGCCCTTAATGTAGCGGACCCCGCTTATTCGGGCATAACATGCTTCGTCGAGAAGTCCGATTATGCGAGCACGATGGCACGCATTTGGAGCATCCTGGATGCGGGTAAGGCTCATATTGCGCCGACGTTCGCTCTTATCGATCCGACCGGCATCAAGGGCGTTCGCTACCATGACACGGCGAAGCTGCTATCGTATCCCAAAACGGAAGTGCTCGTAAATCTGATGTACGAGGAAACGAATAGATTTAGAGGTGGACCGGAGTTTGAACCTCATCTCGATCGGTTTTTTGGCCATCAAGACTGGCGCGTGCTACGCGACATTGAAAATTCTGGAGAGCGCCGCCGCAGGACCGTTGAGATATTTCGCGACCGCTTGCTCGAGGCGGGAGCGAAGTACGTCCTTTCCTTTGAGATGAAAAACGCGTCCAACGCCACCGATTACTTTCTTTTCTTCGCTACCAAGAGTGCAACGGGACTTGCGGCAATGAAGTGGGCAATGTGGCAGGTTGATAAATCCGGGCAGTTTTCGTTTAGCGACTACACGTATGCGAAAGGCCCGATGCTGGTGCAGCCGAGTCCTGACTACGACGCGTTGCGGCGCCAGCTCGCGCAGCATTTTGGCGGCCGACGGTCGGTTCCAATGGAAGAGATCGAGCTGTATGTGCTCGCGGAAACTTCGTTTTACTACTATAAGCGCGAGGCCCTGAAGCCCATGGAAGATCAAGGTCTGCTATCGATCGATACGTCCCAATATCCATTGAGGAAAAAGGGCACCTTTCCCGACCGGATTTCGGTGGACTTCGCTACCGAGGTCCGAGCGTGATCAGGCGCGACATGGCGGCTCCATGGCCGTTACGTCTAGCCAAAGTCGCGCCGCTTACCGAGCTGCCCGCCATTCACGCGAGCTTTCGCAAAAAATTCGGCATTCCGCCCAAAGGCAAGCCGCCCGCCGGCGGATGGGCCGATTGCGATTACGGCTATCCGCTGCCGCCCTCCGATCACCCGCAGGCGTACAAGTTCGCGCGCGCCGTGGTCAGGCGTGCGCACCAGAACACGAAGTTCGATCCGGCGCAGCTGGCAAAACACGAGTACATTCCCGTGGCGCCCGACGGCAGCTGGGAGCAGATCCGCGGGCTCGTTCAGCGTGCCGCGCAGCGCAGCGACTTTTTCGGCGGCCCGGCCAACGACGACCCGAAAGCCGACGACGCCGACACCGTGCGCAGCTACGACATTCAAGTCTGGGGCAGCTTCCCGTCCGAGAATCGCGTCGTCATCTACAACGACAAAACCGGCGGTGCGTAGATCTTCCGAAAAACTCACTAGACTGATCTCGCGGGGGCCAGGCGAATCTGTCGATAACGCCCTAAAGAGGTTGGGCTCGGTACAGGCGCCCAATATTTTCCCGTCCGATGAAAGCTAGGGGAACTTCGGACGCGGCATCCTTCGAGATAGATTTACTCGGTTGCGTCTCGAGGGGTGCCGCTCTACCTACTCGATGCGGCCTCTTCGATTCTGAACGCATCAGCCCGGGGTTCGGCCCCCATAGACAAGAGCGGCTCACCCTCGTAGCCACAGCTCGCGAGATCTTCATTTCCTTCTAGCGAGAAGTCGCCGGGGATAAGCTCCAGCGTGAACTTGCGGCCGCAGAGACGGCATCGCGCCGCGACGCGAGTGACGACGTCGAAGACGATCGCCTCGTCCTTATAGTTCGTCGTCATGATAATGGGCGGCAGATAACCACACGGACAAAC
>CAZMPP010000045.1:0-10002 GCA_964568035.1 uncultured bacterium | reverse complement strand
TACTTCATCGCATTTTAGCTCCTATGGCACGCCAAAAACGCTCGCGAAAAGACGAAGCTGGAGGGTTGCCGCGAACTCCTCCAGCTTCTTTTGTGCTCCGCTTCCTGAAACGGATTTTTGGTTCTCCTTAGGCGTCGTTCTGGTCCGCTAATACCCTATACGTGAGCCGTTGACGCGCCCTCGCATAAACTGTGTGGGAAACTGTGTGGCAAACTGCCGTTGGGCGCATCGGTGGCCCGTATCCCCTATCCAGGAGCCACCGACGTCAGCAGGTTTTCATTGACCGAGTCGCGGTACCAACACCCCCATGCGCCGCAACCCGTTTTGCCAAGCCTTCGACCTAGAGAGCGGCCACATCGTAGAGCTCCACGTCGACGCGTCGGGCCTGGTCTATCTCATGACGCCCGAGAATCTCATGAAGTACTGCTTCGGCCGGGACGACTATGAGGCGGAAGGTGCGATGCCGCATGCGGATCCGATCGAACTCGTCGCCGGGCGCGCCGGCCGCTGGTTTCTTGTCTCGGAGCAGCTACTGATTGGCACGTACCGCCTACGCCGCGGCGTGCAGGCTACCCAAGGCGCATTGATGATGCGCCGAGTCATGCCCGACGTTCCGCCGGCGGCCTAATTGGGCCAGCGAACCCCTGCTCCGCGCCGTCGGGTTTCTTATGCAGCAGCCTGGTCGGCGACGGCGGCTCCTTGGGCCGTTGCCGTTGTCGTCGCCGGCAATTGCCGTACCGTGCACTGGCCCTCCGTCTTCCACCCTGACGCCGGCGGCGATGAACGCTTGATGAAAGCGCTCAACACGGCCAAGGAGAGATTTACCTAGAACGCTGTTCGGGCACTCCAGGGCGCATCTTATACAGCGCCCTCTGAGGTTAACGGTTCGACATGGAACGGCAAGTAGGCGGGATTATAATTCCCGACCTTCGGGATGACCTGATTAAGGCGCGACGCGCTCCAGCGACTTGCCTTTATTGCGCTCACGTTCCGGACACTGAGGAACACGCTATGCCGCAGGCTCTCGGCGGTCGGCTCGGGGCCAACATACTTTGCCTTCATCACAATACATTGATAGGCGGCAAATGCGACGATCCAATGATCGCGCAGCTCAGCCCACTGATGT
Source organism: uncultured bacterium (assembly GCA_964568035.1). GTDB lineage: Bacteria > Vulcanimicrobiota > Vulcanimicrobiia > Vulcanimicrobiales > Vulcanimicrobiaceae > Cybelea. Next base: position 8,876 of record CAZMPP010000045.1, on the reverse strand, counting down.
TTATGCTTGGAACGCCACGCGGCCGTGGCGCGAAGTTTGCGTCACTTCAGGGCAAGTCGGACTCCGGTGATAGACTGGTTGTGCGCCACGACTGGAAGGTCGAGCGCCGTCGCATTGATCAAAAGCGTATAGCGCCCTCCGGTAAGATCGAGTTTGTCAAAGGCGAGCTATCGAAGCTCGACGAGCTACGCGCGCAGGGCGCATTTGAAAACGAAAACGGCCCCGTTATTGCAACGCTTGAAAAGCCGCCAATCGTAAATTTTGACGTGGCTATAGCGGATGCCGTGCATCGAGGAGTGCTAAAAATAGCGCTACATTTCGTGGCATCGTTCGTCGCCGATGTCAATCGCGCCGCGGCGACAGCACTCTTGCCGTACATTCTTGGCGCCGAAGCTGCCATCGGAAAGCACGTCCACTCGCTGCCGCTCGCGGAAATGTATTTCCCTGAGTCTTGGCCGCCGCGCCACGACATCCGCACCTATCCTGTGGAACAAGAGACGTTCGTTACTGTCCTGCTGTTCGGCGTCTACGGCTTCCACGTGCGTTTGCCCATCGCAACGACACGCCCGATACGTTACAAGCAAGAGCTGGTCGATTCGGTGAAGTGGATCTTCGAAGCAAACGATCACCTCCGGAGTTTCCAATGGGGCGATCGTCTTACAGACGAAGTCTGGGAGGCCCTAAAAATCAATCTGCAGTTCCGCTTCAGTAAAATCGAGGGGCTGGCTAAGTGGAGGATGGCGAAGGACCGCTGCCATGAGGCGGCCGATCGGGCGGTACAGGCACTCCTACGTAGACCCGGAGATCCCTGGCAAGCATATCGTGACGAGCTTCAAATGGCAGCCTTTTCCGAAGATGAAATCATTGTGCTACTGCATTTCGGTCGCCGAGCCGTTGATTTGGGACGTCCGCCGTGGGAGTTGCCACTCGAAGAGTACATAACGTCTTAGTCGTTCGGACATCCCCGGCCCAGCGCTGCGGCAGCCCGCCGTAGCTGGCCGCAATGAACGCTTTACTCCTCGCCCTCCTGTGACGCTTGCCGCCGCACCGACGTCGACGATCGCGCACCCTCATGGCTGCCCCGTCTTCCCCGACGTCTACGGAAAAGTGGTCGCCGGCGCATCGGTTGATCCGCATAGCGACGACTACATCGCTTCGGTGCAGCAGGCCGGCGATAAAGGCGCCTTCCACGCCTCCATCGGTAACGAGCAGGCGAATGTAGCCGACGACTCGACGCCGCTGCTCACCGTGGTGCCAAAGGTGAAGTATCACCAGTTCCTGGTTCCCTACCGTGGCAACCGGAATTCTGGATCGAGCCTTTATCCGATGCGCACGCGATTGTGGTGCAAACACAGAGCTGCCACCTGTACGAGGCGTACCAAACCACGTATAGCGCCGGCGTTCTTTCCGCATACTCCGGTTGTAACTGGAATCTGTCGACGTGGACGCAGCTGCCGCCCGGTAACCCATCAGCGATGGCGTCAGGGTTGTCGCTCCTCGTCAGGCATGGCGTGGGCTGAAGATCTCGACGCAGGCTGCATCTGCCAAGCATTAGATCTCGATGTGACCGCCGGCACACTGGCCCAATACGGGTTCGTCTACCCCGGATTTGGGTCGCTTTCAAAGGCTTGAGCTCCTACCAGCTCCCTACGGTGCGCATCTGCGGATGAAGGCGTCGACGTCAATCGGCAGCTGCGGTCCGCAAGGTTCGATGGTCGTGCGTGCGCTCAAGACCTACGGCGGCTACGTCTCCGACACCGGCAACCAGGATGCGCTCTACTTCGGCAACCGGTCCAACGGCAGCAACCGCGGTGGTCATGACACGCGGTCGCGGCTCTACGAAGTTTTGCTCCGCTCCGCCGCCTTGAACAGCACATAGAGTCTTGTTGCGTGATAGATGTTGAGCGCGGCCGCGACAGCCGTTGCAAGCGAGAGCAGGAACAGAAAGTATCCGAAGCACGCGAAGGCATTTCTTCCCCAGTGAAACCAGACGTTGGTCGTTGCAACAACACCCCCGTACGCAGTCAACGGATGCGCGTTAGCTACGATGGCTAGCAGCAGCGCGAGAGCTTGAACGATGATGAAGTGGAGAAATATGGCCGACATTCCCAGAAGCACGTTGTCGTTCGGGACCTTCATGCCGCCATCGTCGAACTGCTCTTCCGCCAGAAACGCTCGGAACCGTTCGTCGCCGAACGCAAGCAACAGAGCGTACGCGGCGAGCGAAAACCCCAGAAGCGCGGGAAGCACAGCGATAGGGCCTTCGGGCCAACTGGACGCACGCCACGAACCCCAGCACGCGGCCGTTATGAACCCAGCGCCGAGCGTGTACGGCGATACGACGACGGCCCAAAGGCCGCCGTAACGCCGATAGTAGTCGGACAAATCGCCCCAGAGCGCCTTGAACTGCAGAAAGCGGTCGGGCTTCTCGTCGGTCGTCGTCGTCGGGAGATTATCCATCCTTGTTCTTGCTCTTGATGCGCTTCAGTATCTGCTTGATTCCACGGCGGAAGCCGATGAGTAGATTCTCCTTTTGCGCGTCGTACGTCACCCGCTCCTGGATCGGCATGTCTTTCGTGGAGAATTCTTCAGTTAAGCCGTCGACGACGACCCTAGCGTTCACCTCGCCATTCGAGGTGGCTGAAGCCGCCCTCGCAACAAGTTCCTCGTCTGGCTTGATTCCGTCCTTATCTTCCGCGTAGTATTCCTCGCTCACACTCTTGGCCCGAATACGCTTAAGACGTTCAAAAAGAGGCTTGTCATACTTGCGAAAGCTCTCGTTCGGTCGCTTTACCGTGAGCTTAAGCATCTTGATGCTGCCTGAGGTAAGTATCCGCTGCAGCTCTTGGTCGTCTTGCTCGATCGTCGCGGTCACCTCGCCGAAATTCGAGTATATCTCCGGATTGGCCGATAGACGGGTGACGAAATTCTCGACCTGGATCGGTGAGACCAGCGTACGGCTGCTTTTCGTCGGAAATACCATCGTGTGCGACTTCAGGTCCACCGCGAACGGAATCTCGCGGTAATTGGCAGCGATGTCGCTGGGTACGCGTATCTGACTTCGCTCAGCATCCGTGGCCCTGCGGTGTTTCTCCGTGTTGTACCAGTTCATTGCGTCGAGGGCCGTGAATCGATGCAGCGTGCCGTACAGCATGCCTGAGGGTTCCGACGTCGTGAGAACAGAGTCCATCTCGAGAAACTGCTCGCCACGTGCCTTGACAGCCGTTTCCAGCTTTGCAAAAGCCCGAATAAGTCGGGCATAGGCCATCGGCGTGTGCATCTCCGAATTCACAATGACGATGTTGACGGCGCTTAGTCTGAGCGAAGCGGTTTGACGCAAAGTGGGCACCTCTTCGAGCGATGCATAGGTTAGCCAGGGTTAGCCTGCCGCGCATAGCTAGCCAGGGTTAGCCTGCCAGCCCATAGCTAGCCAGGGTTAGCCTGCCGGCGCATAGCTACCTGTTTGACGTGGGAACTCCTACCGCGCATAAGCGCAGTTTCCAATAATAGTGAACGTGATAGGAATGGGGCCCTGGCTTCTACTCTGACCGAAGAGCGAAGCGCTGTGGCCGGCGGTCCGGCTGGCATTCGCTAGCGGACCCCGACTGCCGCTCTTTTGGGTTGCGATTAAAGGTCGCGCAGCACACGCAGAAGCTGTTGCAAGTGAAACGATTACTGCAGCGCCAGCCACCAGGACCTTAGCCCACTTTTGAAAGTCAGTTCGTCTCCTTTCCGTCGCAATCGCCATGGTAAGTGGCAAACTCGCGTAGCTTCGCGGCGACCGCCTCCGCCGCAGCGACAGGCGAGGGGGTTCGCTCAGCAATGGTTAGCGCGTGCGATAATCGGCGCGAGATTGGGGCTAGACGTTGCGGCTGCGCAGAAAGCACACGGAGCTAAGCCAAGCCCCGGTGCTACCAGTGATCTAACAATGCTTGGAGCAACGGTGCGTTTTCATCGTCGCGGGACGATTCCAAAACTTGTTGAGGCACTCGCGGAAAATGTACACGCAAATCAGACGGTCAGGATCGTAGACCTCTTGCGTGCCATACCGGAGATGGATGATATTTTGCGTGACACGCTAAATGAAGGGATGAGCGCGGTCGCGGTAACGGTGCATCCGGACGTGCTAGCATTACGAGCAGGGCATCAATTGACCTTGAAGATGGAACCGGCCCTTGTGAACGAGTTGCCCATTGCTACAGCTTTAAAGGATCGAGGCGCGAAGCTCGCGCCAGTTGAAGGTAGGACTCTTATGTGGGCCTCAGAATATGACATTGAGGATGAACGGGGAACACTACTGATAAGAACACCTCAGGGATATGTTGCGGAGATGCGACTCGATGGAAGCTATATTCCAGAGTTGGCTGTTTACGTTTCGGTTTTGTACGCGCTGTCCGAATTCACGCGGTATTACCCTCGGGATTGGTTGGACGTGTACGCTGAACACGGTGCGGACCTAGCGCTGATCCGTGAGTTCATGCCTCTCGCAGAACGAAAGGGCCGGGAGCTCGCGCTGAGCGAGTTAAGTGAAACAAGGATGACTTTCAGGCACGCGTAGCCGGTTTGCCGTAAGCGACCAACCTGGGCCCCAGGACGTCTAGCGGGGGATAATGCTCGGGAAACCGACCTGAAAAGGTCGCGTCAGATCAGTCGAAGTCTGCCTGCATGGGGGAACTGTCCCTTTTTGCCTGGAGCTGGGCGACTTTTCGTAGGGCCTCGCTTACTTCTTATGCTTTGATAACGCTCAAAGCGGCTGCAAATAATCTGCGTAATCTTTTTCATGGCGCGCTACGATTATTTGATGTTCGGGATATTCTCCGTGGGCGAAGCGCTCAAGTGCTGCCGCCAAAGGTCACCGTCGAAATCGTCGCTGACTATCAAGGGTTGACCGCAGCGTCTGCGATGCGCTCGCCCATAGTACGGGGGCGCAATGCGGTTGAGCCGGATGAGATGGAGGAAACAACGCGCTTCTCGAGCAGGCTAGTAACGCACCGAGCGCGAGAGTCCCGGCGCAGCGGATTGTCGACGACAGATCAACTCCCCGCGACTTACTCGGGGTCGCCGTGCTGAGGGTTTCTCGCATGCGCTTGGAAATATCTTGCGTCGTGTTGCGAGGGAATCGGGGTGAACTGACGCGGGTTCTGGGTGTAATTAAGAACATCGCCGATACTAGTGGCGCGCACGTCGGTCGTGTTGAGGCGACCGAGACTCCAGTTGTTTTCAATATACTTGAGAATGCTGCCGAACTCGTACTGCGTGTGCGAAACGTAGCCGCCCCGACTTCCAGATCCGGCGACCGCGTACGGTGAAATGATCATGCACGGAACCCGGAAGCCCAGACCACCCATATTATCTCGCAAGAAAGGTACCGTGTGGTCGTAGAAGCCTCCCCAGTCGTCCCAAAGCACGACAATGACGCTTGAATTCCAATATTGGCTTTGGCCGACTCCATTCACGACGCTGGCTACCCACGACGGGCCGTTGTCAACCTTGGTATCATCGATATGGTCGGAATTCTCGTCATCAGGAATTACCCACGAAACGCTGGGAAGCGTACCGTTCTGGATGTCGGTAAAAATATTGGTCTCCGGCATTGAGACGGCGGTATCCCATTCTGGCCCATACCTTACGGGGTAGACGAGGTCGAAAGCATTCAGGAGTCCGCCGGCGCAGTCCGAGCATTTTTTACTGCCCGGGCAGTCAGTGGTCGCTATAAAGCACGGCGTGTAGTACTTCCACGACACAGACTTAGCCTCAAGCAGATCGCGAAGCGTCTGGTAACCTCCGGAGCCGTTGGGAAAGTAGTTGGAACACTGCTTTGGTCCGGTGCTGTATTGTCCGCCGGTAGTGAGCACCCAAAGGTGGCCGTTTCCATCGCAGCCCCAAGGCATTCCGGTCGGATTGTCGATCAGCGCCTCTGTGGAATCGATCATCGTTCCGCCGCGGATCAGATCTTGGTGGGCGGTGAAGCTCCCGCTGCCTTGCGTTTGAAACATCTCGTCTGCCAGGACCCACTGGTTGGCGATGTCCCAATACGGTTGGATTTGAGACGGCTCGACGTAGTGATAGGGATAAGTCCCGGCAGGCTGTCCGTTGCCCAGCGTCCCGCCCTGACCGCAGACGCCGCGGTGCTCTAGGTTGAACGCGTCCATTTTGCCGTGGTCATAGGCAACGTTGAACGCGGCACTGCAGTGCGTAAGATCGAACTTCGTTTGCAGCAGGTCCTGGGGCTTGAGCTTGACCGTCTTCACGATCCACTTCCCCTTGCTTTTGACTTTCTCTTTGCCCCGCGTAGCGCCGTTGGCGCCTGGGAAGGTTGCGAAAAGGTTATCGAAGCTGCGGTTCTCTTGCACCATCAGTATCACGTGCTGGATCGGTGTGCTGCCTGAGCCGCGATGCTTGCCGAAGCTCAACGCGGTCGGAACCGACGAAGTCGCATTGCTGCAGGCGCTCAGGCCGACACTTGCAGCCAGGGCGATCGAGATAGCGGCGAGGCGGCGTTTCATTTAAAACTCCGTTCTATTCGGCGTCGACCGGCCGGCCGGGGGTCATGGAATGAAGCACGCGCGTGAGCACGATAGCGCAATTTCTTTGGAACTGTTTAGGCAGTGATCAAACGTGAAGATCTCCGCGCCATACTATTTGCGGTCCGAAGCAGTTGTTCCCGGCCGTCCCCGCGGACCATGTATCTTAGGTGAGAGCGCTCGCGAATCAGCAGACTGGGTGCGTGATTTCGATGCAGGGCACCTAGGGGTCCGAGGCTGCTAAGCGGGATCGTAGGCTTTCTCCAATCCTCCACGCGACGACAATTCGTCGGTCGTTCAGACGGGCTTTCATCGACGGCATTGACGACGGTTCCGACCCAATGGCCCGCGGGAAGCGTAGGCTTGCTGTGGCGCGGTTCCGTTGCAGATGTGCCCCTAGGGAAGACGGCGGGGGCGGATGGGTGGAGCGAAGCGTGATCTATGGTAAGGAGCCTGGGCTTCTTCATAATCCAAGCCAGAGTGTGCTTGCGACCAGGGCCACCCAGCCCGCAATAAACAAATCGTCTACTGTCCCGCGTTATCACCGCAACAGGATGGTCCCCACCAGCGGGCATGCGCCAAGCGTATTAACGTTGCCGGGCGGCCAAGTAAATGCCTGGGCGATAAGGTGGCCATCCGCGCAAAGGGCGACAAACGGCTCCATTTGCGACCGATTCCTTATGCCAAAACTCAACAAGGCGGCGACCAGCGGCGACCAAACGATAACTATACGCGAAAGACTGCCAAGGCCCATCGGTGAGAAACCCCAGCGCGATTCGCCAATCCCCCACAGCGTGTGGCACTCATCCGCCACGCCAAACGGCACGGGATACGAATCTCACCAGGGTCAGTCGTCGTCGGCGCTCGCGTTGAGTCTGCCCGATGCTAAGCGCTGCCAGATGATAGCAACCGAGCAGGGCTACCGCAACTTCAGCGACTGGGTGCGCGAAGCATTGGAGAGCAGCGAATCCGTGACCGCCGAGTACCGTCGCGCCGGCCCACAACGGGCCGCGAACCTAGCCATGGAGCACCGGCCGTCAACGCGGCTTGAAGATTGACCAGGGTTTCCTTATAGCCTTTTGAGGCTAAAAATCATCCAAAGCAGACGACCCGAGCGTCAGTTCTGGCAGGCGCGTCATGCGCCACGGCTGAAGAATCGCGTAACTCTTATCTGGAGGTAGCTGTGTTCTTTTTCACCAGACGCGTCACCGTTGCGATCTCAACTGCTGCAGTGATAACTACAGGATGCGGTGGCTCGGGATCAGGGCTCCCAAGCGCAGCCGTTAACCCCGTTAATGCTGGCATAAGTAGTGCCCCCGCTGATAGCACGTCGATCTTGAAAAAGCTGACGAAGGACGTCCTTATCGGGTCAACCATCGACCCTAAGAATGGCGACACGGGCCCTCGCGCCATTTCAATCGCTCGAGTAAACTTCGGCCTCAAAAAGGGGCAGGTTCTCGTGTGCAACTTTGCGGATGCGTCCGGGACTCCAGGTAAAGGTACGACTATTGAAGTGTTCAATCCGACTCCAAGCTCGAGCCCGAAAACGTATGTTACCAACGCCAAAATTCAGGGCTGCGATGGCGACGCGTTAACGAGCGGCAATCAGCTTTATGCGGCTGGCTACAGCAGCGGAGTCGTCGCCTACTTCGATGAAAAAGCTAAATACAAAAAGTCCATAGGCCCACCTCTTAAGCAGCCTCTCGGAGAAGGGGACCTTTATAATACTCAGCAGTATTCAACGGAATATATGTTCGTGGGCGATGCGCAAACTGGAGGCGTCATTAACTTTGCCGTCGGTGGCTACGGGAACCCCAAGCCGACACAAGTTATTAGTGGTTTTGCGGTAAGCGGCAACGGTTGGGGCGCACTGGGTCCCTCTGGGTTGGATTACGATCTGAAAAAAGACAAGTTGTACATTTTAGACGGTGTCACAAACACAATCATTTCGGTATCGCATCCAGGCGACTTGCTCATTAAGAATGAAATCGTCGTTCAGCCAGGGGGAAAGACTTTCAAGTGTGCTCATCCGGCCGACACCTGCGCAAAGCTCATCTACAGTGGTAGTCCCCTCAATGCTCCCGTAGCATTGACGTTATTGCCTAATGGAAACCTGATTGTTGCTAACACCAAAGGTGGGAACACGCTGGTCGAAATCACGCCGACGGGCCAGGTCTTGGCCACAAAGGTGATCGATAGCAGTCAAACCGCGGGCATTTTCGCGTTGGCGGGCGTCGGCAGTAACGACAGCAACGCCGCCCTATATTATACCGACACAAACTCTAACGAACTGCACAAGCTCGAGCAATAGTTATACCGAGGTCAGGATCGGAAGTGGGCGCAACGATCGTG
>CAZMPP010000044.1:0-13667 GCA_964568035.1 uncultured bacterium | reverse complement strand
AACACGCTCAACACGCCGTTCGAAGCCATCGAACGCGAGTTTCCACTGCGTGTGACGCGTTACGAGATTGCCGAAGGCACCGGCGGCGCCGGCCGCTTTCGTGGTGGCAACGGGTTGTTCCGTTCCCTGCAGCTGCTCGAGGGTACCGGTCACGCCACGCTGCTTGCCGACCGGCACGTGCAAGGCGCTCCGGGGGCGCACGGCGGAGCGCCGGGAAGCTGCGGACGGCACACCTTGGAGCGCGGCGGCACCGATACGGAACTTGCGGCAAAGGTGAGTCTGCGTCTCAATCCCGGCGACGTTCTCACCGTGCAAACACCGGGCGGCGGAGGGTTCGGGGCGTCAGAAGGGATCGTTGCTGCGCGCGGCCGCGGGGCGTTCGAGGCCGAAGCGCGCCGCGACGAGCAGGTCGACGATTCGGATCGCGCTGCGCCGCGGTGAGAAGCGGCGCCGCGCGTCGGCGGCGACGACTTTACCGTAAGCCTCGCGAGCGTGCGTGTCGCGCAGCAGGCGTTGTACCGCATCGGCGATGCCGTTGCGCCCGGTGACGAGCGCGACGTCAGGCGCAAAGAGCGCGCGCAGCTCGACGGTCTCGAGAACGACCGCCGGTAGGCCGGCTTCGGCGAGGAGCACGTTGCCGAAGGCGGCATCGTCGGTGAGGCCGAGATGGACGACGCACGCAGCGTCGGCCGGCGCACCGCCCAGCAAGCTCGCCGGCGTCAACGCCACGATCTTTGCCTCCAAGCCCGCTCGTTTGAGTTCGCCTGCCGCTTCGGGGGCGCCGGCGACCGCAACCGTCGTACATTCGAGATCGTTAGAGGCGCGCAGCGGAAAGTCGCGCAGGCGCTGCGCCGAGGCACAGGGCAGCCACGGCACTTCTACGTCGATCGCGCCATACGTGCGGATAACCGGCAGCGCGCCTTCGCGCCGCGATATGGTAATGCCCGGCGCGCCAACGTCGTCGCAGAACCATCCCAACGTTGCGGCGTTGCGGAAGCGGCCGTCGAAGCGCCGCCAAGGCGCAATTGCGCCGCGCACCAGCGGATGACCAAAGCTGCGCAGCGCCTCTTCGAGATCGGTGGAGGCGGCGCGCACGAGCGGGTTCGACCCTGCCGCACTTCGCAGCGCGATGGCTCCAAGTTCGCCGCGTGCGACGCGCGGCAGCGTGCCCATCGTCGAGAACCAACGCGCGTAAAAGCGCCGCTCGTTCTGCGCTTCGCGATCGAAGCGGCCGGCAGAAGCGCCTTCGTAATGCGCGAACCGCGCCGCCGCTACATAGGCAATGGCCTGCCCCGCCTCGTTCGCGCGAAGACAAAGGTCGACGTCCTCGAACCCGTTGACGTAGGACTCGTCGAAGCCGCCGTTATCTAAGAACCATTGCGTGCGAACGGCCATCGCGGCACCGCTCACGGCGAGAGCGTCACGCGGAGCCGTCACGCCGTCTAGATTCGCCGGCAGGTTACGGCACGAGTAGTGCCAGTGCGCGTTGGGCAGCACGACGAGTCCTGCCGCCTGCGTCACGCCGTCTTCAAAGAAGAGCGCACCACCGGCAATCGCAACGTCGGGACGATCGAACGCCGCGACGAGCGGCGCGAGCGCGTCTCCGAGGGGATACGCGTCATTATTGAGCAGCAGCGTGATGGGTGCTTCGGCTGCAGCGACGCCGGCGTTGCACGCGCCGGCAAAATTACGATTGACGTCGTGCCGTACGTAGCGCGCCTCGGGGAACTCGGCGATCCCGCGCGGCGTCTCGTCGGTCGAGGCGTTGTCGACGACGATCGTTTCAAACTCAACGGCGCCGCTCTGCGCGACTTCTCGCAGGCGGCGCAAACATCGCGCCGTCAGCCACCAGTTGTCGTAGACCGGTATGACGACGCTAAGCGCCGGCCGCATCGCGTCCGCCGGCATCCACGCGTATCGTCTCCAAGAGCTCGCGCTTGGTCTCCGGCACCATCGCGCGCACGAAGACGATCGTCACGATGCAGAGCGAGGCATAGATCCAGAACGTCGCGGATCGGCCGAGCTTCTCGACCATGGTGAGGAAAAACTGCGAGACGGCAAAGTTGCCGACCCAGTTCGCGAGCGTCGAGAGCGACATGCCCATGCCGCGCACGCGCAACGGAAAGATCTCCGAGATTAGCAGCCACACGATTGGTCCGAGGCTGAACGCGAAGCATCCGACGTACACCATCATGCTCCCCAGCGCGATCGGCCCGAGCGATCCGGTGAGCCTTACTTGAGTAAACGCCGTCGCCAGCGCGGCGAGCGCAACGAACATTCCGGCCAACCCGATATAGAGCAGCGGCTTGCGCCCAATCCGGTAGACGAAAAAGATGGCGATGAGCGTCATACCGCAGTTCACCGCGCCGACCAGCGTCTGTGCCAGAATCGAGGCAGAGTCGGAGGTGAAACCGGCCATCTCGAAGATCTGCGGGCCGTAGTAGATGACGGTGTTAATGCCGGTGATCTGCTGCAAGACGGCCAGGCTGATGCCGATGAAGAGTGCAAGGCGAATAGAAGGCTCGCGCAGAGCCTCCCAGCCGGCGCTTTTGGTACTGAGACTTTCGACGATCGATTGTTCCTCGCGCCCGCTTTCGGAACTATCGGCGTAGATCCGCGCCAGCTCGTCGCGCGCCCGTGTCGCGTTGCCAATCTTGAACAAGTAGCGCGGGCTCTCAGGCATCACGAGCATGCCGCCCACCAGCACTAGCGAGGGAATGACGGCCAGGCCGAGCATCCAGCGCCACTGGCCGCCGGCGGAGAACGCGAAGTCTACCGCGTAGGCGGCCAAGATCCCCACCGTGATTGCAAACTGATAGAGCGAAACGAGCGCTCCACGCACTTCGGCCGGCGCGACTTCGGAGATATAGAGCGGCGCAACGACCGAGCTAAAGCCAATCCCGATGCCGACCACGAAGCGCCCGGCGAGCAATACGTTTTCGTCGGGCGTGAAGGCCGAGATCAGTGCGCCCGCAAGGAAGATCAAGCCCGCCACCAATAGCGTCAGTCGCCTCCCGATTCGGTCGGCGACGGCGCCCGCCGAGGCTGCGCCGGCCATGCAGCCGATCAGGACGACGCTGATGGTAAAGGCCTGCAAGCGCGTTGCAAGCCCGAAATCCTTGCTGATAAAGAGGATCGCACCGGAGATTACGCCGGTGTCGTAGCCGAAGAGCAACCCGCCCAGCGCCGCGACCGAAGCCACGAGCAGCACGTACGCTCTCATGCAGGCGCTTTTCCAAGCCTGCTACAACGCTCCTCCTCATCGTGGCCGAACTCGCAATCGCAGATGCCGTCGCATACGCGCGCGCTCACGGACTGCATGCGCTGGTCGTCGAGCGCGATGGCCGCGCCGTTGCCGCTGAGTACGGAGAGAGCTTCCTGCCGGACGAGCCGCACGCGCTCTACAGCGGCACAAAGAGTTTTTGGGGCGTCGCCGCGCTCTCCGCGCAAGATGACGGGCTGCTTCGCCTCGACGAGCCGGTCGCGGAAACGTTTGCGGAGTGGCGCACCGACCCGTGGAAGCGACGGGTGACGCTGCGCATGCTGCTCTCGTTAACTGCGGGCTTCGGTTTTGGCGGCCTGGGCGCGAGCGTGCCGGTCTACCAACGCGCACTCGACATTCCACTTAAAGACGAGCCCGGCACGCGCTTCACCTACGGCGGCGTTCCGCTGCAAGTCTTCGGCGCAGTGCTGGCGCGTAAACTTGAATCGCGCCGGCAGTCTCCGCACGACTATCTGCGCGAGCGCGTTCTAGATGCGGCCGGCGTGCGCGTTGCAGGGTGGCGCACGCTCGGCGACGGGACCAGCCCGCTGCCGACCGGAGCTTCGTTGCGAGCGGGCGATTGGTTGGCGTATGGACGCTGGGTTCTACGCGAACGCGCGTCGCTGCAATGCTGTTTCGAAAGTTCGTCAGCCAACGCGCGATACGGCCTCGGCTGGTGGCTGGGCGTTAGCGGCGCGCCCGAAGATCTCGTTTACGCGAGCGGCTCGGGCGGCCAAGGTCTCTACCTGATTCCATCGCTCGACGTAACGATCGTGCACTTCGGACGCAGTAACTCGTATCGCCACGAAGCCTTCTTAAAGCGGCTCTTCGGCAAGTCCCGGAAACCCTGAAGGAAGGCTGCCTACCACGCCTAAAGCGATTGCAATGAGACACTTCGGCGCTCTATCTATTGTCATTTCGTTCGTTACTAGCCTCGTCCTCAGCGGGTGCGCGCAACGCTCGCTGCCGTACATGCAGAGCTCGACGGCGATCCGCGCGCTCAACGCAACGGGTGCCGGCAAAATCGATCACGTCGTCTTCATCATTCAAGAGAACCGCAGCTTCGACAACCTTTTCCAGGGATACCCGGGCGCGGACACGGTCTCGAAAGGCACAGACTCCAAGGGGCGCACCGTCAAGCTGCAGCCCGAATCTCTGGGAGCGTGGTACGTTATCGATCATTCGGCGCAAGCGATGTTCGCGGCGTGCAACGGGACGGGAAGCCTGCCGGGAACGAACTGCAAGATGGACGGGTTCGATAACGAGGACTCGTGGGGCGGCCCCGCCGAGGATCCCGAGTACGTCTACGTGCCGCACAAAGAGTCGAAGCCGTACTTCGACATGGGGCATCAGGGAGTCGTTGGCGACCGCATGTTCCAATCGCAGCTCGACGAGAGTTTTGTCGCGCATCAATATATCATCGCCGCGCAAGCGGCCTCGGCGGTCAATCTTCCCGGCGGAGCCTGGGGCTGCAGCGGTGGCAAATACGACACCGTCCACACCATTACGGATAAGCGCAATCCGAACGGACCGACGGAACGGCCCTGCTTCGAATATCAGACGCTCGCCGACGAGCTCGACAAAGCCGGTCTCTCGTGGCACTTCTATGCAAGCTCTTATGGAAGCGCTTCGAGCAATGCCGGAGCCGAATGGTCGAGCTTCAGCGCGGTCAAGCACATTTACCACTCGCCGGAGTGGAAGAAAAACGTGATCGCGCCGAACTGGAAGTTCATCACCGACGTGCGCGCCGGCAAGCTGGCAAACTTTACGTGGATCACCCCGGTTTGCGACGATTCCGATCACGTTAATTGCCCCAAGGGCTACGGTCCCTCGTGGGTGAGCGCGCTGGTCAACACCGTCGGCAAGAGCAAGTTCTGGAACAGCACGGCGATTTTCGTGATGTGGGACGACTGGGGCGGCCTCTACGACCACGTCCCCCCGCCCCACGCGGGCACGGACGGCCTTGGTTTTCGCGTTCCGCTGATCGTGATGTCACCGTACGCCAAGCAGAACTACGTTTCGCACGTACAATACGAAACGGCCAGCGTGTTGCGTTTCGCCGAAGATCTCTATGGCCTCAACCAGTTGGCAGATGCCGACAAGCGGGCGAACTCGCCGGCCGACGACTGCTTCGACTTCTCACAAAATCCGCGGCCATTTATAGAGATCAAGGCACCGCTGCCGCCGAAGTTCTTCATGCGCCGGTTTACCGACGATTACTTCGCGCCCGATTACGAGTAGCGGCTTAGCGCCTTCACGGCATTACCGGATTCACACCCTCCAACGGCTTTAATCCGGCCTGTTTGAGGGACGACTGCAGCCCCGCGAGCGACGAAACGTACTGATTGAAACCGGCAATCGCCGCATTATACGCCGTGTCGAAACGCGCAGCATAATCGAGCTGCGCTTTCGTAGGGGGAAGCTGAACGCCGCCGAAGCCGCTGGTGCGCGGCACCGACTCGCGCAGCGAACCTGGGCGCTGAATCGAATCCTCGTCGTTCTTGTAGTCGGCGGTAAAGGCGCCGAAGACCGGCGTCCAGGCCTGTTGTGCGGTCGCGATCTGCGATTTTATCGACGCGTTGGCGCCGGCGGCAGTTGCCGCCGCGCTCAGCGACTTCTTGATCGAGTCGAGATTATTGAGCGTCTCGTCGATCTTGCCGTAATCGGTTGAGTATTTCCGCGCGAAATTGTAGCCCGCATGATACTGCGCGGCCGTCAACGCGTCGCGCGGATCGCCCTTGACCGTCAGCGGTTCGGAGTACGTCTGACCGTTGAGCGCGATGCGAATGGTGTACGTTCCAGGCACCACCGTAGGCCCGGTCTTTGGCCCTTGGTACTCTTCGCGCGCCGCACCGTGCCATTTCAGCGGCGCGTCCTCGGTAAAATCCCAAACGTAGCGATTGATGCCGGCTTTGTTCGGAACGTACGGCTCGATTTTACCTTTGACTTTGTGCGTCCCCGAAACCATGCGGATCGCGCGGCCGTTCGAGTCTAAGACCTGCAGCGTCGGCGCGTTTTTCTGCGGCGCGCTCTGATAGAAGTCGACGATCGCGCCCTTGGGCGGGTTCTCGCCGGCGAAGCGCGTGTAGATTCCCAAATCGTTGGAATGGTAGTGGTATTCGTAGGCGGTTCGCGGGGTGAAAAGGCCACCGCCGGCGCGCTGAGGTCCACCCAACGTTTGCAGCGAACCGAGAGCGTCGAGTATCCAAAGATCGCGGCCGTGCGTTGCGATCACGAGATCGTCGAACTGCGGCTGGATGCGAATGTCGCGCACCGAAACGGCCGGCAGATTGATGCGAAAGTCTTGCCAGTGGCTGCCGCCGTCGAACGAAACCCAGAGACCGTTCTCCGTTCCCGCGTAGAGCAGCGACGGATTGTGAATGTCCGGACGGATCGTGCGAACGTACTGATTGGGGGGCAGCCCGCCGACGATCTTGTTCCACGTAGCGCCGTAGTCGTGGGTCACGTACAGATATGGAGCGTAATCGCCGAGCCGATGATTGTCGGCCACCACGTAGGCAGTGCCGGCTACGAGCGGCGACGGCGCCGTCGTCTCGACGCGCGCATACTCCGGCGTCCCGGGCGGCGTGACGTTGTGCCAGTGCTCGCCTGAGTCGCGGGTCATCTGCGCGTAGCCGTCGTCCGTCCCGACCCAGATCTCGCCTTTATCGATGGGCGAACCTTCGATATAAAGAATCGTGTCGGAGTACTCCGCGCCCGAAACGTCTTTGGCCAGCGGACCGCCGGACGGCACTTGATGCTCCTTGATATTGCGCGTCAGGTCGGGGCTTATCGTGGTCCACGTTTCGCCACGGTCGCTCGACGCGAAGACGACGTTGCCGCCGAACCATGCCGTCGCCGTGCCTTGCGACCACGGTGCGAATGCAATCGGCGCGTCCCAGTTGAAGCGATACGGGACCTTGCTGAGATCGAACGGGCCTAAGAAGCTGCCGGGGAACGCGTCGTACGGGCGGACGAACCGGCTCGTTTCGGTTTTGCGGTCGAAGATGATGAGCGCGCCGTCTTCGAGATCGGCCCACACGTAGCGCGGATCGCCCGGCTCGGGGACCGTCCACATGCCATCGCCGCCGACCACGTCTGTCCAATGCCGATCGAGAATGCCCTCATTGTCCAGGGAGTTCTCGGGTCCGCAGAATCCGCCGTTATCTTGGAATGCCGCGCACGCTTGATACGGGTTCTCGTCGGAGAGCCCAACGTGGTAGACCTGTCCGATGGCGAGGTTGCGCGAGAACGACCAGTTCTGCAGATCGTTGGTCAGCGCGTAGCCGCCGTCTTCGCCGACGATAATGCGCTTGGAGTTGGTCGGATCGATCCAGATGGCGTGATAGTCGACGTGCACGTCCTTTGCGATCTCGGTGAACTTATGTCCGCCGTCCTTGCTTTCGGCGAGCATCTCCGAGACGGCGTAAACGTGGCCGGCGTTGTGCGGATCGACGGCGATGTGCGTGAAGTAGAACGGCCGTTGATCGACCAGCGTATCGCTGCTGACCATCGTCCAGTGGGCGCCGGCATCGTCGGAGCGCCAGAGGATGCCGCCCTTAGCCTCGATTAATGCGAAGACGCGGTTGGGCCGGCTCGGCGCGATCGCCAGGCCGATACGACCCGTATATCCGCCGGGAAGACCGTTGCCGGTCAGGCGCCGCCAGGTCTTGCCGCCGTCCGTCGATTTGTACAATCCGTCGTCGGGTCCGCCGCTGGTAAACGTCCACGGAACGCGCCGAAAGTGCCACATGCCCGCGTATACGACGCTGGGGTTCTGCGGGTCCACTGCGATGTCGCTGGCACCGCTCGCCGGGCTCAAGTAGAGCGTCTTGTTCCACGAGCGTCCGCCGTCGAAGGTCACGTAGACGCCGCGGTTGGACGAGTCTTTATACGGATCGCCGAAGGCGCCGACTACGACGTGCTGCGAGTTCTTCGGATCGACGGCGATCCGCGAAATGCTCCACACGCCCTGCAGGCCGACGCGCGTCCAGGTCTTCGCGCCGTCGGTCGTCTTGTAGAGACCGTCGCCGTAACTAACGTTGTTGCGCGGGTTGGCTTCCCCGGATCCGGCCCAAACGACGCGTTCGTTGGTCGGATCGATGGCTACCGCGCCGATCGCTGAAACCGACTGCTTGTCGAAGACGGGCTTCCACGTAGCTCCGCCGTTGTCGGACTTCCACACACCGCCCCCGGCCGTGCCGAGATAATAAAGCTGGTCGTTTTGCGGCGTTCCGGCAACACCCGCAACGCGCCCGCCGGCTACCGCGGGCCAAATCGATCGCCACGTAAGGTTCGAGTACGCGGCGGCCGCGAGCAGGACGGTTGGAACAAACGCGATCACCGAGGCGTGACCTGCTTGATCGTGGCCAGCGGCTTCATGCCCGCCTGGTGCAGCGCGTCGTTCACCCCCGGCAGAACGTCGCTGATAAAGGCATTGTACTGCGATACCCCGTTGCGATAGAGAGCGTCCACGCGGCCGATAAAGTCGAGAACGGGCGGCGTGATCAGACCCTGCGCGCTGAAGTAGGCGCCGAGAAGATCTTCGTGCAGTTTGGTTTCGTCCATCGTGCCTTCGCCGCGCACGTTGACCGCCAGCGAATCGTAGAGCGTCTGCCGCGCTTTTGCTGCACCTTCCAGCTTCGTCGTCAATGCCGCATTGTTAGCCTTCTTCGCATCGCCGGTCGCAGTATCCAGCGACTTCTTGAGGTCGTCGAGATCGTTGAGCATCGTGTCGATCTGCGAGAGGAGCGCCATCTGGCCCATCGCCGTATCGAAGCTGCGCTGGTAGTCGGCCTGCGTGAACGCCGAGCGGGGGTCCGGTTCGACCTTGAAGCGCCGGACGGACGTCTTTCCGCTCAACGTCATGCGTACGCCGTAGTTTCCGGGAGGTACGCCCGGTCCGGTCTCGGGTCCCTTTAAGAAGAAGTTCCCGGCCTTCCATAGCACCGGCCCATCTACCGCGAAGTCCCAAGTGTAGCGATTAAGGCCGGCCTTGTTGGGGATATACGGCTCGTCCGTGCCGGCGACTTTGTGCGTTCCCGATACCGAGCGGATCGTGCGTCCGCGCGCGTAGATAATCTGGAGCGACGGCGCGCTCTTCTGCGGCTCCTTTTGGTAGAACGTGATCGTTACGCCATAGGGAGGATTATCGGCCGAATAGCTCGTCAGGGTTCCGTCGGCGTCGGAGTGCTGCGTCCACTCGCGCGCGTAGCGCGGCGTAAACAGCCAGCTTCCTTGCGAGATCGCTCGCTGCAGCTGCTGCACCGGTGCCATGTCGTCCATGATGAAGGCCGAGCGCCCGTGCGTGGCGATGACGAGATCGTCGTAGGACGGCTGCATGCGGATGTCGCGTACCGAGACTTGCGGCAGGTCGTTCTGGAAGCTCTGCCAGTTCGCGCCGCCGTCGAACGAGATCCAAATGCCCTCCTCGGTTCCGAGATAGACCAGATCGCGTGAGATTATGTCGGGACGAATCGCGCGAGCCCACTGATTGGAAGGCAGGCCGTTGACGATTTTCGTCCAGCTCTGTCCGAAGTTGTGGGTGACGAACACGTACGGCGCGTTGTCGCCCATGTAATGGGCATCCTCAGCGGCGTAGGCGGTGCCATCGACCAGCGTCGATGGCGCCACCGTGGCGAAGCGCCCGAGCTGCGCCGCGCCTTGGGGCGTGACGTTGCTCCAATGCTTGCCGCCGTCGCGCGTTAGCTGAACGAGCCCATCGTCGGTTCCCACCCAAATCTCGCCGCGCGCACGCGGGGAGCCCTCGATGTCCAAGATGGTATCACTGTACTCGGCGCCCGACACGTCGTTGACGATCGGTCCGCCCGAGGGGATTTGATGTTCCTTGATGTTGCGCGTAAGGTCCGGGCTGATCGCGGTCCAGCTGCGGCCGCGGTTCGTCGTCTGGAATATGACGTTGCCGCCGATCCAGCCGATCACCTTACCGTCGGAACTCCGCCACGGCGCAAACGCAATCGGCGATTCCCAGTTGAACCGATACTTGCTCGTCGCCAGGTTCCACGATTCGCTGCCCGTCTGCAGATAGGGTTGGCCGCTCCACCCGTCTTTGGTCACGCGGTTGTAGATCGACAGCGCGCCATTTTGCGAATCCGACCAAATCCAGTTCGGATCGTCCGGTTCGGGAATACCCCACTGGCCATCACCGCCGACGGTGTTGATCCAGTCGCGATTTTGAATCCCGGCCTGGTCGAGCGAGTTCGAGGGACCGCACCAGCCGTTATTGTCTTGCAGACCGACGCAAACCGTATACGGATCGTCGGTGCCTAAGCCGACGCGATAGATCTGCCCGATCGGCAGGTTGGCAGAGAAGAACCACGTCGCGCCCTTGTCGAGCGTTAGCGCGTAACCGCCGTCCTCGCCGAGCATCAGGCGCGTGGGATCGTTGGGCGCGATCCAAATGGCGTGGAAGTCGGGATGCACGTCGCGCGCGATGGCTTTAAACGTCTTGCCGCCGTCAGTGCTCAACATCGTTTGGAACGACAGCGCGTAAACGCGGTTGGGATCTTTCGGGTCGACCTCGACGTGCGTGAAGTAAAATGGACGCGCGTTTACGAGCGAGTCCTTGCTCACCATCGTCCAGTTGGAGCCGCCGTCGTCCGAGCGCCACAACACGCCCTCGGTTGATTCGATCGCGGCGTAGACGCGATTGCCATCGCTCGGCGCGACCGCGATCCCGATGCGCCCCATCGGGTCGGCCGGCAGACCGTGGCCGGTAAGCCTCGTCCACGTTTCGCCGCCGTCGCCGGAGCGGTAGAGTCCGTCTTCGGCCCCGCCGCTAACGAATGTCCAGGGACGCCGCTGAAATTTCCAGATTCCGGCGTACATCACGCTCGGATTTTGCGCGCTCATCGCCAGATCGGCCGCACCGCTCTGCGGCCCGACGTAGAGCGTCTGCTTCCACGTGCGTCCGCCGTCGTCAGTCACGTAAATGCCGCGCTCGGTGCTGTCTTTGAAGACGTCGCCCAATGCCGCGACGACGACGTGGTTGTGATTGTGAGGGTCGACGAGTATGCGCGCGATGTGCCGCGTGCCTTTTAGGCCAACGTTGGTCCACGTATCGCCGCCGTCGGTCGTCTTATAGATGCCGTCGCCGTAGCTGACGTCGTTACGCGGATTGGCTTCACCCGTCCCCACCCAGACGATCTTATTGTCGACCGGGTCGATGGTGACGGCGCCGATGGCGGCAACGCTCTCCTTATCGAAGACCGAATCCCAGCTTTGCGCACCGTTGGTTGACCGCCAAACACCGCCACCCGCCGCGCCGACGTAGTAAAGTTTCGAGTCGGTCGCCGAGCCGGCGACCGCCGCGATGCGCCCGCCATATGCCGCGGGACCGATTTCGCGCCACGACATATTGCCAAAGGGTGGTCCCGGGGTTGGCGTCGGCGATCCCGCCGGCGATGGTGACGCCGTCGGCGTCGCCGTTGCTACCGGCAACGGCGAAGGCGGTGGCGACGGCTCCACGGCTCGCGCGGCACTTGCCGCAAAGAGACCGGTCGCCATAAAGAGTCCGAGCGCAATAAACGTGCGGCGTATCACTCCAAATTTTCTCCTTAGCAACGTAAAGCGTTGGATGTAGCCCGCGGTCCTGCGGGCGAACGCTCAAAGAACTCTCAAATCAGTGCGTCGTATATTTCGGCACGTTCACGTGAATCGCATACCATTGCGACCACGCAATCATTCCGCACATAATCAAGAACACGATGATGGCAATCCATATGGCTGTGCGACGCATACTGTGGATATCTTCCTCAGGGAGCGCTCGCTTCCCGGAAGGCGCCGCAAAGTCGTGGCCCGAAGCCGGACCTCTGATATGCGAGGGATTCTCCCCTGCTTGACGGTTGCTTGCGTGCTTTTCGGAGCCACGTTGGCAACGCGTGCACCCGCCCTAGCCGCCAAAACCGTTCCGGCAACGCCGAGCGCGATCGCCGTATACGCCAAGGTATTGCACCACATCAATCCGCAGATGCCGAGCTGGCAGAGCCACGATCTCGCAAAGCGCGTCCTGGTCAGCGCCGAGCGCTGGCGCCTCGACGCGACAATGCTGGTGGCGATTGTCACGGTCGAGTCGCGTTGGCACACCCACGCCGTTTCTCGAGCGGGGGCAATTGGGCTGGGTCAACTGATGCCGGGAACGGCAGCCAATCTCGGCGTCAATCCGCACGATCCGGCGCAG
Source organism: uncultured bacterium (assembly GCA_964568035.1). Lineage (GTDB taxonomy): Bacteria > Vulcanimicrobiota > Vulcanimicrobiia > Vulcanimicrobiales > Vulcanimicrobiaceae > Cybelea. Next base: position 1,206 of record CAZMPP010000044.1, on the reverse strand, counting down.
AATCTCTCGGGGGCCGCTCGCTACCTACGTGGCTTGATTAGCCGCTTCGGCACCGACCATTACTCGCTGGTCTTCGCCGCGTATAACGCCGGACCCAAAGCGGTTACCCAATATGGCGGGATTCCGCCCTTCGACGAAACGCAGACCTACGTCGTACGCGTACTCGATACGTGGCAGTACCTCGCAAAGATGATCCATCTGCCGCCTCAGGCGCTTGCCGCGTTGCCCGCCCATGGCCGCGACATCGACTACTGGTTAGAGTCGAACGGAGAGTAGGCGAGCTCTAAAATCCGTTCGACCGCCCGAGCCAGGCCGGCCGGACCGTCGATGCGCAAAGGAATCGCGCCGGCATTCTGCGCCGCCTCGACGTCGCTCTCGCGATCGCCAACCACCACGCAACAAGCTGGATCGACGCCAATCGCGCGCGCCGCGTCGAGGATGAGCTTCGGCTTTGGCTTGCGGCAATCGCAGCCGTCTTGCGGCGCATGCGGGCAGACGAAGAAGCCCGCGAACGGCCCGAGCAACTCCTCGACGCGGCGATTTACCGCGTCGGCCTGATCCGCGGTAATGAGGCCGCGGCCGATGCCGCTCTGATTGCTGACCACGGCGAGCGGCAGTCCCGCCGCCCGCAATCGGTCGAGAAGTGCGCGCGCGTTCGGCGCCGGCTCGACCTTATCGGGATCGCCGTTGAACGGAACGTCCACCACGATCGTCTCGTCACGGTCAAACAAGACCGCGCAAGGTCGTTTCAAAGCTCTACGTAGACTTCGCCGCCTTGCTCGATGAACTCCCGCGATTTTTCCGCCATGCCGCGCTCGGCGAACTCGCGAACCTCTTGCGTTATCTTCATCGAACAGAAGTGCGGGCCGCACATCGAGCAAAAGTGGGCGATCTTTGCGCCCGGCGCGGGAAGCGTTTCGTCGTGAAACTCGCGCGCCGTCTCGGGATCGAGCGAGAGATTGAACTGATCTTCCCACCGAAACTCGAAGCGCGCCTTCGAGAGCACGTCGTCCCAGTGCGCGGCCGTCGGATGTCCCTTTGCCAAATCGGCGGCGTGAGCGGCGATCTTATAAGCGATCACGCCGTCTTTGACGTCCTTTTTGTTGGGCAGGCCGAGGTGTTCTTTCGGCGTCACGTAGCAGAGCATCGCCGTGCCGAACCAGCCGATCATCGCCGCGCCGATGGCGCTGGTGATGTGGTCGTAGC
>CAZMPP010000043.1:0-13715 GCA_964568035.1 uncultured bacterium | reverse complement strand
TCGACTAGTTGAGTGACCCGAACACGTTTGCCGCGGCCCACCTGCTGGGCGTACGCGGCTATCTCATCGACGCGCCGACCCTGCATTTTCGCCCGACGGCCGCGATCTCGCAAAGCGAGAAAGATGCCGTGAATAGTCATGCCGGTCGACAACTTCCATGGCCGGCCGGCACGATGACCAGAGCTAAAGCAGCGTCGTGGATTTGCGCCGAGCTCGGTCTTCCGTCCAGCGAAGCCGTCCAACACTGGGGCTCGTAGATTCGCCTTCGGCTACAAAAGTGAAAATATCGCGGCGTTGCGTTCGTTGTTAGTGGCCTCGCGCAAGATCGTCTATGCGCGATGCAACTTCGTCCGCATATCGGTTAGCCTCTTCGTCGGATCGCCCCTCTGCCCAGACGTTGAAGAGCGGATCGCTCGCGTCGGGCAACACCAAAACCCAACCGCCTTCTCGCCCCACGCGAATACCGTCTGTAAGCTCGACCTCTTGCCCATCCGTCTCCGCCAACAGCTGGCGCATGATCTGACCCTTGCGCTCCCACGGGCATTGATCGCGTCGTGAAGCCAGATACGACGGCGGTAACTCATCGACGATCTCACTCAGCGGCCGCCCTTGCTTCGCAATCAACTCCATAATCTTCGCGGCGCCGTATAAAGAATCGAAGGCCGGCGCAAACTCCGGGAACATCAGCTCGAAGTTCCCTCCGCCGGCAAACGCAATCGACGAACCTTCTTGCGCCGCCAACGCCATCAGCGACCGCCGGTCGGTCCGCGTCCGAAGCACCGTCGCCCCATGCTGCTCGGCGACCCGCTCGATCGCGCTCGGCGCCATCACCGGCACCGCAATGCGCGCAGCGGGAACCTGGCTCGCCACCAACACCGTCAGCAACGCCAACAATCGGCTCCCCTCGACGATCCTCCCGCGATCGTCCACCAACGCTAGCGATTCCCCGCGTTGATCGAGCAAAATACCCAGCCCCGCACCCAGCGACGTCGTAACGTTCCCCAACTGCTCCAGATGCCGCGGACGGTTTTTCCCAAACGCCAGCACTTTTGCATTGTCGAAGAACGCATTGAGCGCAATCATCTCTACGCCCAAGTTGCTCAAGATCCGCGGTAGGATCAGCGATGCATTCCCATGCGCGTAGTCTATAACGACGCGCATATTGGCCGACGAGATCGCCCTTGGCTCGAGCGCCTCGAGAAATCCGCTGCTGTACGCTTCAACCACGCGCTCGGGGAAGTTGAGATGCCCAACGCTCTCCATCGGCGTCCGCCGGAAGTCCTCGCGGAAGAAGATGTTCTCGATCTTTCGCTCGGTATTCTTGTCCACGGTCAAGCCGTGCGAGTCGAAAAACTCCAGCAGCAGCTGATCGGGATAATGCGGAGAGATCGCGGTGTGAACGCCGGCATCGCCCGACATCCGCACCGCATAGCGTGACACCGGCACCGGCGTCTCGCGTAAATCCCGCACGTCTGCTCCCACCGCAAGCAACCCCGAAATAATGCACCGGTTCGTCAACCGCGACGCCGGATGCGCGTCGCGGCTCGTCATCACCACCTGCCCGGGCCGCAAGATCGACCCTAGCGCCTGCCCCAGCTTCAAAGCAAACTCCGGCGTAATCTCAATATTCGCCAGCCCGCTGACACCGTCCGCACCAAAGAGCGACCCAGGCCACTTAATCCCGTAGATTAGTGACATCGAAACGATTGACCCCGACGCAACCGACTTATCCGGCCACAACTTGATGTTCGCCGGCACCGTCGCGCCACTCCCCAGCGTCGAACCGCGCCCGATCACGGCGCCCTCCATAATCGTGACGCGATCCTTAACGATCACGCGATCGGCCAGCGTGCATCCTGTCAACGACGCGCCCTCGCCGACGTACACGTCCTCCCAGCCGATGGTGCGATGCACCCGGGCATTAGCGGCAACGATCGACGACGCGCCCAGCGACGTGAGCTCCTCCACTACAGCGCCGGCCTCGATCGTCACGTTGCGCCCCAAGCAGACCGGCCCATGTACGTGAGCATCGGGGGAGATGCGTGCGTTCTCCGCCGCCCAAACGCCCGGGCGAATCTCCGTCCCCGGAATATCCACCTGCACGGCGCCTGAGAGGGCATCGTAGTTGGCCTGCATGTACTGTTGCAGGTTGCCGATGTCGCTCCAATACCCATCCACCACGTGCCCGTAAATTGGCCGCCCGTCGCGCATAATCGCAGGAAAAATATCGCGTGAGAAATCGTACGCCTTGCCGCTCTCCATGTACTCAAAAGCCTGCGGCTCGAGCACGTAAATGCCCGTGTTGATGGTGTCGGAGAAGATCTCTCCCCACGACGGCTTCTCCAAAAACCGCGTAATGCGCCCGTCCTCGCCCGTCACGACCACGCCGAACTCGAGCGGATTAGCGACGCGCTGCAGCGCAATCGTTGCCATCGCACCGCTGCGAACGTGCGCCGCCACCAGCGCGCCGATGTCGATATCGGTTAGCGCGTCGCCCGAGACGATAACGAACCGTTCCTCTGCGAGCAGCGGCTCCGCCAGTTTCACCGCGCCCGCCGTTCCCAGCGGCGTATCCTCGACGACGTACGCCATCGAACAACCCATCTCCGAGCCGTCGCCAAAGTAATTCTCGATTTCATCGGCGAGATAGTGCAGCGTGGCGACCACGTCGGTAATACCGTGGCGCCGCAGCAGATCGACGATGTGATGCATCACCGGCTTGTTGGCAATCGGCACCAGCGGCTTGGGCCGGCTCGACGTCAATGGCCGAAGGCGCGAGCCTTCGCCGCCCGCCATCACGACGGCTTTCATCGTCCCACGCTCTGCACGGTCTGCGAACGAGCCTCCTCGATGATGCGCCCGGTGCGCGCGAGCCGCCCGTCTGAGGCTAACGACTCGAGCGGCAACGAGCGCTTGCGTTGCCAGTTCGGATGCTCGTCCACCGTTCCTGGCACGTTGACCGCCTCGCGCTCGCGCAGAACGTCTTCGATGGCGACGACGGTCAAAACCGACGGCGTGTTTACCAGAAAACGCGTCGCCGCATCGACAACCTCCGGCACCACCGCGGCGTCACCGGTAACGCCCGCCGCATACAAGGCCGGCATTCCCGAAGCGCAGACCTCGCCGGCACGCTCGAATGCATCTACTAAGAGATAGCGGTCGCGTGCGCGATCTTCGCCGTCGCTGCGGTCGCCCATCCACCAACCGGCCAGCGTCGGCAGATCGTGGGTTCCGACACTCGCTGCCGCCAACCGCGGGTAGCGATCGGGCGCGAGAAACGCCCCGACGCTCCAATCGCGCTCGAAGTAAAGCACGCGCGACGACAAAACATTCGCGGCCTGCATTCGTTCGCGAAAACCCTCCGGAACCGTCCCCAAGTCTTCGCCGACGACCGCACATTGCTGGCGAACGCTTTCCAGTGCCACCACGCCGAGCATCTCTTCGAGCGGATACCGCACGTACGCGCCGTCTCGCGCACTCGCCCCGTGCGGAATCCAGAAGGCGCGCTGTAAGGCCATCACGTGATCGATGCGCAGAATGCTCGCGTGACGCATATTCGCCTGCAGCAACGCCGCGAGCGGCGCATAACCTTGCTTGCGGAGCCCGCGCGGCGAAAGTGGTGCGAGCCCCCAAAACTGACCCGCGTCGTTGTGCATGTCGCCCGGCGCGCCGAGCGAGGCTTGCGTGATAAACGCCACGCGGTTGCCCCACGCGTCAGCTCCGCCCAAATCGCTCCCAACCGCGAGGTCCCGATAAAAACCGACGCCGCAGTTGCGAGCCGCAGCGGCACCTTCGGCCAACTGCTGCTCCGCCAACCATTGCAGATACACGAAAAACTCCACCCGTTCCGCATGCACCCGCGCAAACTCACCAACAGTAGAAGAATCGGGCGAGCGAAATTCCGCCGGCCACGATTGCCACCCATAAAGCGACTCATCCCCCACGCGTAAAGACTCGGCAACCGCCTCATACACGGCCATATTCCGCAACCCTTCGCCGCCACGCTCGACGAAGCGGGCAAACTCCCGCGCCCGCACGGAGTGCGGATCGCGCTCGCGATTTGCTTGAAAGACGCGATGAAGCCGCGCCAGCACCTCGAGCTTTAACGAGGCAACTCCGCGGTAATCCACCAAGGACGAACCGCGCAACGCCGCCGTCCGCGCGCGAACTTCCGCACCACCGATTAACCCCTGCACCTCCGATGACGAAATCAGCTCGACGACACGTTCGACGTCGATATACAACACGTTGAGGAAGAGCCGGCTCGACGGACTGTATGGGCTCGCGCTTGCGGGATTGCTCGGATATAGTTCGTGCAAAGGATTCAAACCCACCGCACTCGCGCCGGCCTGACCGGCGAGCCCAGAGAGCTCCGCCAGGTCGCTGAAGTCGCCGATGCCCCAGTTGCGTTCCGAACGCAGTGCATAAAGCTGCGTGGACAACGCCCACACTCGCCCGTCCCGCATCGCCGGCGGCAGAAAGCATTGCTCTGGAACGACGATCAAACGGCACACCGCCTCGCGACCGGAACGCGATGCGGTCAAATGATGATAACCCAACGGCAATTCCGTCAACGCGCCGCGAAACGCCGAGCCGTCCTCCAACTCGATCGTCCATGCCGCGTCGCCCAGGCCCGCAATAACCTTCGGGACGATGCCGGTTTCCACAATCGAAACCGGCGGCAAGAAGCGCTCGTGCTTCTCGCGCTCGAGCCCCTCAAGCGTCGCAGCTAACGAAGCATCATCGGCCGCATCGTAGCCCATCGCCGCCAACAACGACCGCTTCGTGGAGTCCGAGGTCTCGACGAGCCGCCCCCAGTAGTCGTAGTAACTTGGCTCGATGCCGGCCAGCGCGGCCAGCCGTTCGAGACTCTCGCTCATTCGTTGAGGTGCCCAGCAAAGAGCGAGAGCGACCGATCCGCGACGGACAAACGCGAGCCCGGCGCAATCGGCATATTCGGCGCAAGGCGCGGACGCGCCGTGTCAATGAGATGCGTCCAACGCCGGACCGCGGGAATCGCCGGCAGCATAAACTCAATCGTCTCGTGGCTCGCGTTGAGAATCAAGAGAAAGCTGTCGTCGAGTTCCGGATAGCCCTGCAGGCTGATGAAACGGTCGCCGACGTCGCCGCCCAAAAGTGCGCCGAAGGCGCGCCGCCCCGAATCGTTCCAGTCTTCCTGCGTCATCTCGTGCCCCTCGGGCGCGAACCACGTAATGTCCTTGAGCGGCGACGCGTCGGTTGCCACCCCGCGGAAGAAACGCGGGCGCCTAAACACCGGATGCGTCCGGCGCAGCCCGATCAGCCGCCGCGCAAAATGCAGCAACCCGTGATCCTCGAGCTCCCAGTCGAGCCAGCTGATCTCGTTATCCTGACAGTACGCATTGTTATTCCCGCTCTGGGTGCGGTTGAGCTCATCGCCGGCCAGCATCATCGGCACGCCCTGCGAGAGAAGAAGCGTCGCCAAGAAGTTGCGCTGCTGGCGCTCGCGCAGCGCCAGAATCTGCGCGTCGTCAGTCGCGCCCTCGGTCCCACAGTTCCAGCTGTAGTTGTCGTTTGTTCCATCGCGGTTCTCGTCGAGATTGGCTTCGTTATGCTTATGGTCGTACGAAACCAAGTCGCGCAAGGTAAACCCGTCATGCGCCGTCACGACGTTGAGGCTCGCCCGCGGCCGCCGCCCCCGCCGGTCGAAGATGTCGCTCGAACCGGTGAGTCGCGACGCCATGTCCGAGATCGCGCCATCACCCCGCCAAAAGCGCCGGACGCCGTCGCGAAAACGATCGTTCCATTCACTCCAGCCGCCCGGGAAATCGCCGACGTGATAGCCCCCCGGCCCCAGGTCCCACGGCTCGGCGATTAGCTTAGCGCGTGAGAGTATTGGATCCTGATCGATGGCCGCCAAGAAATTGCTGTGCACGTTGAACGCGCCCTCACTTCGCGCCAGCGTGGCGGCCAGATCAAAACGAAAGCCGTCCACATGCATGTCGCGCACCCAGTAGCGCATCGCATCGGTCACCAGCTTGAGCACGTGCGCGTGTCCAAGGTCGAGCGAGTTGCCGCAGCCGGTGTAGTCAACGTAGTAGCGCTCGTCGTCAGCCAGATAATAGTACGACTTGTTGTCGATGCCCCGGAAGCTCAACGTTGGGCCGAGTTGGTTCCCTTCTGCCGTGTGATTGAACACCACGTCCAAGATCACTTCGATGCCCGCGTCGTGCAGCCGGGCAACCATCGTTTTGAACTCGCCCAGGTTCGGTTCAGAAAAATATCGCGGATGCGGCGCAAAGAACGCTAGCGGGCTATAGCCCCAGTAGTTGCGCAGCCCGCGTTCGACGAGATGACGTTCGTCGATGAAATAGTTGACGGGCAGCAGCTCGACGGCCGTTATGCCCAGCCGTTTCAGATACTCGATCGTCGCGGGCGACGAAATTCCGGCGAACGTGCCGCGAATACCCGGCGGGACGCCGGGATGCTTCATCGTAAAGCCGCGCACGTGAAGCTCGTAAACGATGAGATCGTGCCAGCGCAGGTGCAGCAGACGGTCGCTGCCCCACGTGAAGGCGGTGTCGACGACCACGCATTTGGGAACGCCGGCCGCATCGTCGCGCCGGTCGAAGGAGAGATCGGCGCGCGGCGACCCGATGCGATAACCAAACTGTGCGTCGCTCCACTGGAGGTGGCCGAAGAGCATCACGGCATACGGGTCGATTAGCAACTTATGGTGGTTGAACCGATGCCCGTTGGCCGGATCGTACGGCCCATAAACGCGATATCCGTAGAGAAGCCCGGGTCGCGCATCGGGCAAATAGCCGTGCCAAATCGAATCTGTATACTCGGGCAGCACCACCCGCTGCACCTCGCGCCGCCCCCGCGGATCAAAAAGACAAAGCTCGACCTTCTCCGCATGTTCGGAGAAGATCGCAAAGTTAACCCCCGCCCCATCCCACGTAGCCCCCAACGGATAGGGCCGCCCCGGCAAAACCGCCGCGCGCTTCACGCTTCCCCTGTCACCCTGAGCCTGTCGACGGGTGACTCAGCGGCCACGCTCGCATCAAACGCCAAATACAAGGCCCCAAGCGGCGGCAGAGTCAACTCCAGCGACTGCTCAAATCCGTGCGATGCGATCGGCGCCGTCTCCACCGACCCGCCGTTGCCGACATTGCTCCCTCCATAGAAATATGAGTCGGTATTGAGCACCTCTCGATACGTCCCCGCCTGCGGAACACCGATGCGATACCCATCACGAACTACCGGCGTCGCATTTATCGCCACGACCACAGCTTCGCCGTAACCCTCCCCTGCCATGCGCGCAAACGCCAGCACGCTCTGCACCGCATCCTGATAATCAATCCATGCGAACCCGGACGGCTCAGCGTCGAGCCGGTGCAGCGCCGGCATTTCGAAGTAGATGCGGTTGCAGTCTCGAACCAACCGCTGCACCCCGGCGTGCAGCCCGTCTTCCAGCAATCCCCAGTCGAGCGCACCATCGTGATTCCACTCCAACCACGGCGCGAACTCACTCCCCATAAAGAGCAGCTTCTTTCCTGGATGTGCATACATCAGAGCGTAAAGCAGTCGCAGGTTGGCAAACTGCTGCTCGCGATTTCCCGGCATCTTCCCCAAAATCGAGCGCTTACCGTGCACTACCTCGTCGTGGGAGAGCGGCAGAATGTAGTTCTCACTAAATGCATATACCAGGCCGAACGTGAGGTCGTTCTGATGATATCGCCGATGAATCGGATCGTACGCAAAATATCGCAACGTATCGTGCATCCAGCCCATGTTCCACTTATAGCCGAAACCCAGGCCCCCCACGCTCGTCGGCAGCGAGACCATCGGCCACGCCGTCGACTCTTCGGCGATCGTCGCGATCCCGTCGTCGTGCGCGTAGAGCGTTTCATTCAAGCGGCGCAAAAACTCGATCGCTTCGGTATTCTCGTTCCCTCCCTGCTCGTTGGGAATCCATTCGCCCGGGCGCCGGCTATAATCGAGATACAACATCGACGCGACGGCATCTACGCGGATCCCGTCAAGGTGAAAGACCTCCAACCAATACAGCGCGCTCGCGATCAAGAAATTCGAGACCTCGCGGCGCGAGTAATTATAGATCAGCGTATTCCAGTCGGGAGCAAAGCCCCGCCGCGGGTCGCTGTGCTCGTAAAGATGCGTTCCGTCGAATAGTGCCAGCCCAAAAGAATCGTTCGGAAAATGCCCTGGCACCCAATCTAAAATCACTCCCAACTCCAACTCGTGCGCCCGCTCCACAAACGCCCGAAACTCCTCCGGCATCCCATACCGGCTGGTCGGCGCATAGAGCCCCGTCGCCTGATACCCCCACGATCCGTCGAAGGGAAACTCGGTAATCGGCATCAGCTCGACGTGCGTAAATCCCATCTCTCGCACGTACGGGAGAAGCTCGTCGGCCAGCGCGCGATAGCTCAACGGCCGGCCCAACCCGTCATGCCGCCACGACCCCAAATGCACCTCGTAAATCGAAACCGGCGCCGAACGCCGTATCCGCGACCCGCGTTCGCGCATCCACGCCCCGTCACGCCATTGAATCGCAGCCCCCTCGGGGCAAAGAATCGAAGCGTTGGGCGGCGAGGCTTGCGCGAAGCGCGCCAACGGATCGGCTTTGAGCGGCAGCAGCTCGCCGCCCGCACCCGCAATCTCGTACTTGTAGTGCGCCCCCTCGTGCGCACCCGGCACAAAAATCTCCCACACGCCGCACTCGACGCGCTTGCGCATCGGGTGGCGCCGTCCGTCCCAGCCGTTGAAATCCCCCACGACGCTCACCCTCAGCGCATTCGGCGCCCACACGGCGAACGTCGCGCCCGCTACGCCGTCAACGCGCCGCAAACGCGAGCCGAGCACCTCCCACAACCGCAGATGCGTTCCCTCAGAAATGAGATATACGTCAACGTCCCCGAGAATCGGCCCGAATCGATAGGCATCCTCAAGCTCGATCCGTCCGTCCGAACCCTCGCACACCAAAAGGTAATCGAACGGGGCGCTGTCCGCAATCCATAGCTCGAACAGACCATCGCCAATGCCTTCCATCTCCCACAGCATCGACGATTCGCGCGCGCGAACGAAGGCACGCGAAGCTTGCGGCAGGGCCGCGCGTACGACGACGCCGGTATCGTCCTCGTGCATTCCGAGATAGGCAAACGGGTCCGCGCGATAGTCCACGTGCTAGGCAGTGCGGATCATGAGCCGGGCAAGGATCAGGCCGGCATAACAGGCGGCGATACCTAAGCCGACGCTGGCGAGTACGTAGATCGTCGCCAGCCGCCACTCGCGGTCGCTTCCCAGCGTCAGCGCGTCGAACGCAAACGTAGAGAAGGTGGTATAGCCGCCCAAGAGTCCCGCCGTAAGCGCGATGCGAAGCAGCGGGTCAAAACCGAGCACGCGCGTCAAAGCCAACTGCGCGATGACGCCGATTAAGAACGAGCCCGACAGATTGATGAAGAGCGTCCCGAGCGGAAAACCTGGGCCGAATCGCGCGACGAAGGCCACCGTTATCGCGTAGCGGCAAACCCCACCTAGACCCGCCCCGAGCCCGACCGCGAGATACGTCGCCAGGTTCGATCTCATCGGCCCTTCGGCGTCCCGGCGCGGTAGGCAATTACTTCAACCGTTTCCAGCGTGACCAGGCCCTCTTTGACCATCTCGTCGAGCGTCGGCAAGAACGCGCGTATGCGTTCCTCGCTATCGACGATCTCAACGAGTACCGGAAGGTCGGATGAGAGATCGAAGACCCGTGCGGCGTGAACGATCGAGTGCCCGCCGAATCCCTCGATGCCTTTGAACACCGTCGCCCCGCTAAGCCCCGATTTTCGCGCGGCTTCGACTATGGCGGTGTAAAGCGGCTGGTAACCCCAGCGATAGCTCTCACCGATAAAGATGCGCAGCAGCTTTCCAGGTTCCTCGGTCTTCATCGCGTGTCCGAACCGTTCGGCATCTTTGTGAGAAACGCCCGTGCCCGCAAGAGTTCCGCAACCGACCAGGCCTGCGCGATCGCGCCGCGCGGCGTAAAGGGTGGCGCGGCGTCGGCGATCTCCGAAATGCTACCCAAGCCATAATCCATGAGCTGATCTTCGAGCCGATCCAAAAACGAGCGCGCTACCGCGGCGTCGCCGTAAACCCGCGCGTGCGCCACGGCGAACGGCCCGAGCAACCACGGCCAAACGGTTCCCTGATGGTATGCTGCATCGCGGTCGTGCTGAGATCCACCATATCGCGGGACGAAGCGCGGATCGTACGATGGTAACGTTCGCAACCCATTGGTGGTCAGCAGCTGCGCCGCGCAGACGTCGACGATCGCGCGCCGGCGCTCTGGCGAGAGCGGTGAGTTCGGCAGCGAAACGGCGAAGATTTGATTCGGCCGCAACGTCGCGTCGTCGCCGTCGGGCCCGTCGATGACGTCGAAGCAAAAGCCGGCGCTCGCGTTCCAGAACCGCGCGAAAGCCGCGCGCGCGCTTTCCGCCACGACCGCATACTCGTCGGCGATCTCCCCAGCAGCCGGCGCCATCGAAGAAAGGCGCTTGAGCGCGTTGTACCACAGCGCCGCAATCTCGACCGGTTTGCCCATGCGTGGCGTGACGACCCAGTCGCCGACCTTGGCGTCCATCCACGTCAGCTGCACGCCCGTCGCCGCCGCGACGATCAACCCGTCGGCGTCCATGCGTATGCCGTAGCGCGTCCCGCCGCGGTAGTACTCGAAGATCTGACGCAGCGCCGGCCAGATCGCGTTAATTGTAGTGCGGTCCCCGGTCGCGTCGAGATAACTTCCCGCCGCCTCGACGAACCACAGCGCCGCGTCGACCGTGTTATAGACCGGCGTCTCGCCGCCCGCCGGCATGATGTTCGGCAGCATCCCGCCGTCGACGAAACCGGCCAGCGTCGTCAGAATTTTCCGCGCGACGTCGAACCGCCCGGTCGCCAGCGTCAAACCGGGAAGCGCGATTGCCGTATCGCGCCCCCAGTCGCCGAACCAGTGATAACCCGCGACGATTGAATAGGCGTCGGGGTCGTCGCGCACTGGCCGCCGCACCACGAACTGCGAAGCGGCTCGCTCGAGCGACTCGCCCGGGCCCGCGCGCGCCGGCCGAACCGCAGGAAAAGAATCTAATCCCGCGTCGACGCCCATCGCCAGCGTCACAATCTCGCCCGGCGCCAGCGACATCGCAAACGTGCACGCCGCCAGATTATCGTCGCGATCGTCGAGCCCGCGATCGCTCTCGCGCGCCAGCACGTAATTGCGATACCAAACGTTCTCTATATCAACGTCGCCCCGCTCGGTAACCACCGCAAACGGCACCGCTCCACTAAAGGCGGAAATCACAACCCCGCCCGGACACGCACTAACGCCGGCCACCCAGTCGCCGGCGTGTGTGTTCCCGTGGAAATCGCGATAATTAACGAACGCGCGCAGGTTCAATCCAATCGGTTCGGCCGAACGCAACGCGCGATACGAAACGTAGGTAAGATTAGCCTCGTCCTTCATCCATATGCGCTTCTCCAGCAGCGCGTCACCGAAAGCGTATTCCCAAACCGGCGCGCCGCCATCGAGATAAAATCTTTCGATCAGCTCGAAGCCCCGCGGTGCTACATAATCGTCCTTCCAGCGGTTGGCCGCTAATGCGTAGGCGACGCGCCGATAGGTCGCGGTTTCATCGAACTTGGTAACAACTAAGGTGCGCTGCAGCGGCGGCTCGAGCGCGGCTACGAGCAGACCATGATAGCGCCGCGTCAACGTTCCCGCGACCGTCCCCGATGCATAGCCGCCTAAACCGTTGGTGACCAGCCACTCGCGCCGCTCCGCCGCCGCAAGATCTGCGCAGATCGAACGACCGAAGGCGATCGCGCGCGGCGCAACCTCAGTCAAATGGGTGCTTGCCCTGTTTGCAGTACTCGCCGCATTGTTGGATCAGCTTGGCAACCAGAGCCGTCCACCCCGTCTGATGGCTCGCGCCCAGACCCGCTCCGTTGTCGCCGTGGAAGTACTCGTAGAACGGAATATAGTCGCGCCACAGCGGATTGCGCTGAAACGTTTCGTTCCCCCCAAAGACCGCACGGCGGCCGTCGCCATCGCGCGTGAAGATGCGCATCATCCGGTGCGAAAGTTCCATCGAGACGTCCCAGATCGTCATGAGTTTTCCCGAACCTATCGGCATCTCGACCTTCAAGTCATCGCCGTAGAAGTAGTGGTATTTCTGCAGCGCCTCAATGATGAGGTAGTTGATCGGAAACCAGATCGGACCGCGCCAGTTCGAGTTTCCTCCAAAGAGACCGGTCGTTGATTCGGCCGGCTCGTAATCGATCCGGTACTCGACGCCCTTGAGCCACAGCGAATACGGGTGTGCCGCATGCTCGCGCGAGAGCGAACGAACGCCGTAGGGCGAGAGAAACTCGCTCTCGTCCAGCATTCGGCGCAGCAGTTTGCTGAGCTGCTCGCGGTCGGCGAGGGAAAGAATCCGCCGGACGCTAAACCCGCCCTCGTTCATCTCGGCGATGTTTTCGATGAGGTCGGGCCGATTCTCGACGAACCATTCCAGCCGTTTGGCAAAGTTCGGCAGCTTGTGGCGGATGGTGCCGTCGAAGGTCATCACCGCCAGCAGCGGCGTGAGCCCGACGAGCGACCGGATCTGCAACGGAATGACCTGGCCGTCGGCGTGCAGGTAATCGTAGTAAAAGCCATCGCCTTCGTGCCAGAGCCCGCGCTCTTCGCTGCCGCCGATCTTATTCATCGCGTCGGCAATCAGCAGAAAGTGCTCGAAGAATTTAATGGCGACGTCTTCGTAGACCGGCATCTCCGGCGCCAGCTCCAAGGCAATCATCAGCATATTGAGGGTAAAGAATCCCATCCAGCTGGTGCCGTCGGCTTGATCGATATATCCGCCGCCGGGTAGCGGTGCGCTACGATCGAAAATGCCGATATTATCGAGTCCCAAGAAGCCGCCTTGAAAAACGTTGCGGTCGTCCACGTCCTTGCGATTGACCCACCACGTGAAGTTAAGCAGCAGTTTTTGAAAGACACGCTCTAAGAAGAATCGGTCGCCCTCTCCTTTTTGTTTGCGCTCGATTTGGTAGACGCGATAGGCCGCCCAAGCTTGCACCGGGGGGTTGACGTCACCAAAGGCCCACTCGTAGGCTGGGATCTGCCCGTTGGGATGCATGTAGTGCTCGCGCGACAGCAGCGAAAGCTGCACCTTGGCAAAATCGGGATCGATCAGCGCCGCCGCGACGCAGTGAAAGGCCAAGTCCCAAGCGGCAAACCACGGGTACTCCCACGTATCGGGCATAAGCAAGACGTCGTCGCTATAAAAGTGGTCCCAGCCGCTGTTGCGTCCGTGCAACCGCGACGCCGGCGGCGGGGGTTGCAGCGGGTCGCCTTTGAGCCAGTCATGGATTACGTAATCGTAAAACTGCTTGCTCCAAATCAATCCGGCCAACGCTTGGCGCTGCACGTCGCGCTCGTCGGGTGAAACGGGATACGGATTGAGGTCGCGATAAAACTCGTCGGCTTCGCGCAGACGGCGCTCCAGCGTTTTCTCAAAGCCGTCGAACGGCTCGCGGCGCTCGCCTTCGCAGAGCCGCAGGCGCACCGTTTGGCTGCCGCCGGCGGGAATCTCGAGGTTGTAGCGGGCCGAACACTTGGTCCCGACGCGGCTCGGACAAACCGCGTGCTCCTGACCGCCGACGACGTAGTCGTTGAT
>CAZMPP010000042.1:0-13865 GCA_964568035.1 uncultured bacterium | reverse complement strand
GTGGACATCGCCGCGATCTTCAGTGGGCTGGCTAGCGGCAATCCGTCGAACCAGTACTTTGGGTTGGCGGCTTCGATCAATCCCGGAAAGTGTTGCTATCTCGGCTATCTCTACGGAATCACCAGCTTCGATGGTCTCCATCCCTCGAACACCGGCTACGCATTGATAGCCTACGCTTTTATCAAGACGATCAACCAGGCGTACGGGACGCACATCCCGCAAATTGACCTCGTGGCAGCCTACGAGGGCACGCGATGCTCTAATCCGCACTACTGCTACCCGGATCCGTACGCACCGCCAAACGACGGCATCTGATAAGCCTCGCTCGCAGCTGCTGCCGTGGCTGCGCGAGCTAGCCGCTTCGGTCGGCACGTTCGACCGAAGCGCGCTGGAACCGGGCTATGCGTTGCGCTGCACGATCGGCGTTGCGATTCCGCTGGGCGTTGCTGCGTTTTTGGGCCAACCCGCGCTTGGCGTACCGGCCGCAATCGGTGCCTTCATTACCGGATTCACATCGCTGCAAGGCATCTACCGCACGCGTATCGGCGCCGTTCTTATCGCCGCGTTCGGAATGGCGATCACCGGCTTCGTCGGTGCGACGGCAGCTAGTTCCACCGTAGCGATCGTCGCCGCAACGGCGGTGGCCGGTTATCTCTGCGGAACGATCGGACAGATCGGCCCCGTTGCTACGACGGTCTCGCTCAACTCGCTCATCGCTTTCATCCTCTTCTCGAGCCGCCCGCTCGAGCCGGCCGCCGCGCTGGAACAGTCCGGGCTCGTGCTTGCCGGCGGCTTGATACAGGCGCTGCTCGTGGTCGCCGCCGCACCGATCACGCGCCTTCACGTCGAGCGCGTTGCCCTGGCGGACGTTTACCGTAAACTCGAAGCTTACGCGCGACAAATCGCCGACGGCTCGCGCGCGACGCCGCCGATGACGCCGCTGGCGACCGCGCGGCAGATCCTCGCCGACCCGCAGCCGTTCTCTCGCGCGGCGGAAACGGCGCGCTTCGAACGACTGCTCGAAGATTCCGAGATCGTCCGCAAACGGCTCGGCGCGATCTCCGGGTCGCTGGCGAACAACCGCGACGCGCCGGCGCTGCGCAGCTTTGCCGCGGCCGTTGCCAATCGCCTCGGTGCGATTGCCGCAGCGTTGCGTGGCGGAAAGCCGGACCTCGACACGTGGGAAGAAATCGACCGCGCTCTGACGCCGCTCGAACGCGAAGGAACGGCGTCAATATACCGCGCCGGGGCGCGCGATTTGGAAGAGCATCTGCACGATGCCGTGGAGGCGGCGGCGATGCTCTCCTCGGGACGCGTTCCCAAGATACGCCTCCTGTCGCGACCGCAGCCGGGCCCGTACGTCCGCACTAAGATCGACTGGTTCAGCCGCGAGGCGCTGAGATTCGCCCTCGTTATGGGCATCGCCATGGCTGCCGGTCGTCACTTCGCTGCGGAGCGCGGTTACTGGATCGCAATGACTGCCGCCATCGTGCTGCGTTCAGATTTTCAAACTACCTTCTTCCGCGGTTTCGCGCGCATCGCCGGCACGCTGCTGGGCGCCGTCATCGCCACGCTGGTACTCGACGCAGTGCGCGGCCACCCCGCGCTCCAAATCACCGGTATCTTAGTCGCGACGGCTGCCGCGTACCTAACGTTCAACCCGAACTACGCGCTTTTCACCGTTGCCATCACGTCGTTCGTCGTCTTGGTGCTGGGCATGCGCGGCCTGCCGGCGACGACGGCGATCGACGCCCGCGTGCTCGATACGCTTGCCGGCGGAGCGCTCGGCATGCTGGGATTTCTCGCTTTTCCCACGTGGGAGCGAAAGCGCGCCCGCGCGCATCTCGCCGATCTGCTCGACGCGCAGCGCCGGCTTGCCGTTACCATCCTCCACGCCTACGCGGACCCGTCCCAGGAGTCGTTGCGCGCCATCGCGTCGGCTCGCACCACCGTTTGGCGCATTCGCACCGCGGTCGAGACGTCGATCGAACGGCTTCGTCACGAACCTCAACGGGCGCACGCCATCGGCGCCGCTCGCGCGTTACGGTTGCTTGCGGCATCGCAGCGTTTCGCGCTGGCGAGCCTGGCATTGGAAACGGCCCTCGAAACCAAGCGGCCGGAGCGCGGCATCGCCCCGCTCTCGGATTTCGCGCGCATCCTCGACGCGCGAATGGCCGAACTCGCGGACGCAATTCGCAATTCGCGACGCGTCACTCGAGACGGGCGCCTTCGCGCGGCACTCGAGCGACTTGAGTCGCAGCTCGAGACGCCCGACTCACCGGATTCTCGATTTATCTTGGAGCGCGCGCGGGCATACGTCGACGCCGTGGCGCGTATCGTACGACTTACCGGCTAGGAGTTTGCGATTTACACTTTCTTCATTGCTGCGGGTTAGAGTCAGTCATGCGCCGCCGTCACATGGTGGATCTCCGTCCGAAAAAAGGACTGGCGGCGGCGCCGCTTCTAAGCGTAGATTCCGCGCAGCTTTGAGGCTTTGACGACGCGATCGATGGCGAGGGTGTATGCGGCAGTGCGCAGTGTAGCGCGCCGCGATTGCGCGATCGAACGAATCTGATGCAAGTTCGAGAGCAAGAAGTCTTCCAGCTTTTCGTTGACCTCGGCCTCCTTCCAGAAGTACCCCATGCGGTCTTGAGCCCACTCGAAATACGAAACGGTAACGCCGCCCGCATTGGCCATAATGTCCGGAATGACGATCACGCCTCGCTCGCGGAAAATTCGGTCGGCTTCTGGTGTCGTCGGTCCGTTGGCGCCCTCGACGATCAGCTTCGCCTGTACTTTCGCTGCGGTCTCCGGGGTGAAGACCTTCTCCAGAGCCGCCGGCACGAGCACGTCGCAGGCACTGGAGAGCAGCTCGGCGTTGGTGATCTTTTCGCCGCCCTTGAAGCCTTCCAGCGTTCCGAACTTGCGCGCGTGATCCATCGCGGCGTTGACAAAGATGCCCTCTTCGTTATAGTACGCCCCGGTGACGTCGGAGATGCCGACGACCTTACATCCGCGCTCCTCGAAGAGCTTCGCGGCGTACATTCCGACGTTGCCGAATCCCTGAATCGCGATCGTCGCCTGATCGGGTCGTAGGCCCATCTCCGCCATCTCGTCGAGCGCGCAAATGGTGACGCCGCGACCCGTCGCTTCGACGCGTCCGCGCGATCCGCCGATCTCCAGCGGTTTGCCGGTGACCACGCCCGGCATATTTTGGCGCACGTGCATCGAGTAGGTGTCCATGAACCACGCCATGACCTGCGGCGTCGTGTTGACGTCTGGCGCGGGCACGTCTTTATCGGGTCCGACGACTTCGACCAGCTCCGCAGCATAACGCCGCGTGATGCGTTCGAGCTCGTTGGAGGAGAGCGTCGCCGGATCGCAAGTGACCCCGCCTTTGCCGCCGCCAAAGGGCAGGTCGACGACCGCGCACTTCCACGTCATCCAAAAAGCCAGCGCCGTGACCTCGTCCAGCGTCACGCGCGGATGATAGCGAATGCCGCCCTTGGCCGGCCCGCGCGCGAAATTATACTGAACTCGATAGCCGGTATACACCTCAAACTCGCCCGAATCGCGTTGAAACGGAATCGAGAAGATGATTTGCCGCGACGGATGCGTCAAGATGCGGCGCATTCCGGCGTCCAGCTCTAGCAGGTCGGCGGCCTCGTTGAAATACGCGATGGCGTCGCCGAAAACCGAGACGTCGCGCACCGAGGTTTCGCGCAGAGCGGTGGTCATGATGGGGGATTTGCGCGTTGCACGCCGCAGCCCCTTGAGTTACACGTTGAAGCGGAAGTTGACAACGTCGCCTTCTTGCATGACGTACTCCCGGCCCTCACTTCGGACGCGTCCTGCCGCGCGGGCCGCCTCGACCGTGCCGAACTCGACGTAATCGTCATAAGACAGGATCTCGGCCCGGATAAAACCGCGCTCGATGTCGCCGTGAATCGTTCCGGCCGCCTGGGGCGCCTTCGTTCCCTTGGGGATCGGCCAGGCCCGGGCTTCCTTCTCGCCGGCAGTCAGGAACGTCATCAGGCCCAGGATATCGTAGGCGGCGGCCGCGAGGTCGTCGAGGCCGCTGCGCTCCATCCCCATCTCGTGCCGGAAGGCCTCGGCTTCGGCCTCGGAGAGCCCGGCCAGCTCGGCTTCAATCTTGCCGCTGAGAATGACGGCCCGGCCGCCCTCTTCCTGGGCCACCGCCGCCACCTCACCCGCCTGCCGCATCGATTCATCGGAGCGTCCCTCGGCGACGTTGGCGACGTAGATTGCGGGCTTGCCGCTGAGCAGGAACGAGTCGGCCGCCACCTGAGCTTCGAGCGAGTCTCGGGGAAAGCTCCGAGCCGGCTTGGCCTCTTCGAGCGCCGCCGTGAGCCGTCTAGCCGCCTCCAGATACTCCCGCAGCTTGGGATCTGCGCGTACTTCACGCTCGAGCTTGGGCACTCGGCGAAGCATCGTCGCCAAATCCGCGAGCGCCAGCTCGATTGCAACGATTTCGTAGTCGCGGCGCGGATCGGGCGCGCCTTCGACGTGCACCACGTCCTCATCGGCAAAGCAGCGCAACACCATGGCGATCGCATCGGTCTCACGGATGTGGCTCAAAAACGCGTTGCCCAAACCCTGTCCCGAGCTCGCTCCCCGAACCAAACCGGCAATATCGACGAAGCGAACGGTCGCCGGGATGATGCGCTGCGCGTGGGTGAGGCGTTGGAGAACCGGCAAGCGCGCGTCGGGCACGGCCACCTCGCCAACGTTCGGATCGATCGTTGCGAAGGGGTAGTTGGCCGCAAGAGCTTGGGCCGAGCGCGTCAGCGCGTTGAAGATCGTCGATTTGCCGACGTTGGGCAGACCGACGATACCGCACGAAAGTGGCATACTCGAGGGCGCCCCGTTCGGCTGCTCGTCCTGCTCGCCCTTGCGCCGGCACTCGCCGCGGCGGCAAGAAAATCTGCCGGAGGCGTCGGATAGGTCTGCATATGCGCCAAATGAAGGTCGACAAACTCGGCATCGACCTCCTGACTCACGATCCCGTGGTCATCCTCAAGGATATGGACGGCTCGCATTATTTACCGATTCTGATCGGCCCCTTCGAGGCAACCGCGATTGCGTTGGCGCTGGAGGGAGCTCCGGTTCCCCGGCCGCTTTCGCACGACCTGATGCGCAACATCCTCGACACGCTCAACGCCAATCTCGAGCAGGTCGTCATTCACGACATCAAAGACTCGACGTTCTTCGCCAAGCTCATCGTCCGTACCAACGGCGAACTCCAAGAGATTGACGCGCGTCCCTCCGACGGAATCGCGCTCGCGCTGCGCGTCCCGGCGCCGATCTTCGTCTCCGATAAAATCGTGCTCGAAGAAGCGACGGCGGATAAAAAGCCGATCAACGATAACGAAATGGCGCGCTTCAAAAAGTTCCTCGACGACTTGAAGCCCTCCGACTTTAATCGCTAGGCGCCGATCCTTTAGGGGCGCAAGGATTCTTGAAGGGATTTAGTCTACTGGCTCAAGTCTATGGGTGATAAGTTGCAGGCTGAAATTGGGGTGTTTGGTGGCTCCGGTTTTTATTCGCTCATCGAGGGCGCGAGCGAAGCGTGGATCGAGACGCCATACGGTGCGCCGAGCGATCGCGTTGCGTTGGGTGAGATCGCCGGGCGGCGCGTCGCTTTTTTGCCGCGGCATGGGAAGGATCATCGCTTTCCGCCGCAGGCCATTAATTATCGCGCGAATTTATATGCGATGAAGTCGCTGGGCGTGAAGTGGATTATCGGGCCGACGGCGGCGGGGTCGCTGGCGACACGCTTTAAGCCGGGATCGATGGCGGTTTGCGATCAGATCGTGGATCGGACGAGCGGAAGGAAAGACACGTTCTACGATGGGCCGATCACGACGCACGTGAGTTTCGCCGACCCTTACTGTCCGACGCTGCGCCCGATCGCGGTCGACGTGCTTCGTTCGCTCGACGTCGAGACGCACGACGGCGGCACGGTGGTCGTGATTCAGGGGCCGCGGTTCTCGACGCGATCCGAGTCAAAGTGGTTTCAGAGCCAAGGATGGGAGGTCATCAATATGACGCAATATCCCGAGGCCTACTTGGCGCGCGAGCTGGAGATGTGCTACGCCAACATCTCGCTGATCACCGATTACGACGTCGGGATCGAAGGAATGGAGCCGGTTTCGCACCACGCGGTGCTCGAGGTCTTCAATCGCAACAACGAACGCGTAAAGAACGCGATCGGCAAGATCGTCGAGCGGATTCCGGCCGATGCAGACTGCTCGTGCCGCCACGCCCTCGAGGGCGCGCGATTCTAGGGGCCGCGAGTTTCGCAGATGGGCAAGCTTCGCGTCGATCTGGGGATGTACGCGCGCGCGATACCGCTGCTGTTGCGTAAGCCTTCGATCTTCGTCATCCCGCTGCTCGCCGCGGTTCTGGAACTGCTGCTGACGCAGCTCTCCTATCTTTTTACCGACCCGCTCGGCGGCCAAGGCGCCGGACTCTTCGCGATGTTGATTCAGCTGGTGTATCTCTGGGCCTTCGGCATTGCGATCATTCAAGCCAACAATATTTGGCGTACCGGACGCGGCTCGTTCGACGAAGCGTGGGAGGAAGGGCGAACCAAGTTCGGCGCGATTGCGCTGGCAGCCATCGGCTTTCAGTTCGTAGTGTGGGCAGCAAGCTTTATCGGCTCCTACCTCGGCGCCGCGGGTTTGGCGCTCGCCGCGATCGCCGCATTTTTCTTGATCTACACGATTCCATCGGCCGCCATCGGAGGCATCCCGGGAAGCATGGCTATCTCCGCTTCCATTCGCGGCGTGCGAGCTCAGCCGATCGGCTCGATCGTGCTCGCCGTGGTTTTCTTCGCCATCTGGTACGTCGCGGTGCCCATTGCGCTGCCCTACGCCTTGATTCACGTTTCGGCGACGATCGGCAGCTTCGTCACCGCCGGCGTGCGCGCCATCGCGTTAGCCTATCTCGCCTTCCCGTTCGCCAAACAGTACGACGACGTCGCTTTTAGGGGCTACTTGTAAGCGCCATCCGCACGAGCTCGCTGACGAGCTCGGGCCGCACGTTGGTGCGAGCCAAGCGCTGCGCGTCATCGAGCTTGCGCAATAGAGCGGCCGCCGTGCGCCCGCCCAACGGACGTAGACCGCGCAGCTGCTGTTCCCGGTCGATCGAAACGAGCGCTACGCCGTCGTGGCCGCTCGCGACGATCCAGTCGCGCACCAGCGTCTTGAT
Organism: uncultured bacterium; assembly: GCA_964568035.1. Classification (GTDB taxonomy): domain Bacteria; phylum Vulcanimicrobiota; class Vulcanimicrobiia; order Vulcanimicrobiales; family Vulcanimicrobiaceae; genus Cybelea. The sequence continues at coordinate 6,632 of CAZMPP010000042.1, read as the reverse complement.
CGTCTCAATCCCTTCATCGAGCGTCTCGCGCGTCGCCCACGAGGTTTGCGGCGAATCGCCGGCAACGCTTTCGAAGAACCAGCGTGCCACTGTCGCCCGCAGCGACTCTTCTTCGCCTTCCAGCGCAGCCAAGGCGCGCGTCATGCTTCCGCCGGCCAGCGCGGCTGCGACCTCGGCTTCCTTTCCTCGGATTTCCCGGCGCTCGAGGATCTCGCGAATCTCGGGAGCGGAGAGGAGCGGGAAGTTGATATCAATGGTGCGCGAGCGGATCGTCGGAAGCAAACGCCCCGGCGCGGCGGTCGTCAGCAAGATAAGGACGCCTTTGGGCGGCTCTTCCAAAAACTTGAGCATCGCATTAGCCGCTTCGGCCGTGGCAAAGGTGACGTCGCCGAGTAGCAGCAGGCGCATTCCGCCGCTGTACGATTGCATCGCAAGCTGGCGCACGATGTCGCGTGCCGCCAGCCGTTCGCCTTCGCCGAAACCCGCCGGTGCGTCGGCGTCACCGATCTTGAGCGTCCCTTCATGCTCTAAAAAGTCGGGGTGGTGCGCGCTCTCGCCCTTGAAGAGCACGCACGACGCGCACGTTCCATCGTAGCCGACGACGCCGGTCTTTGGAGAGAGACAAAGGAGCGACTGTGCCAGCCGTCGCGCGAAAGTCTTCTTCCCAACGCCTTGCGGGCCGGTAAAGAGATAGGCGTGCGCGAGACGTTCGCGCGTCAGCGATTCGAAATAGCGCGAAGGCCCCTTTGCGCCGACGACGTCGAACGCGAGCGCGGTCACGGCAGCACCGCTCGCATGTACTCTTCGACGCCGGCCAGCGCCAGTTCGGCCAGCGTGTCGGGCGGCGACATCGCGTCGAGTACCCGATGACGCGGCGAGCCGGCAATCTCCAAGAAGCCGCGGCGGACGCGTTGGTGAAAATCGTCGCCCTCGGCTTCGATGCGATCCGTCCGCTCGCCCCGTTCGCGCAGACGCGCCCGAGCGATGTCCACGGGCAGATCGAGCAGCAGAATGAGGTCGGCCGACAAGCCGCCCGTCGCGGTCGCACAGACCGCCTGCAGCTGCGCGAGATCGAGGCCGCGGCCGTAACCCTGGTAGGCCAGCGTCGAGTCGGTGAAGCGATCGCAGATTACGATGCGCCCCGCGTCGAGCGCGGGGCGCAGAACTTCAGCCACGTGCTGGGCGCGCGCTGCGTTGACCAAAAATGCCTCGGCAAGGGGCTCGATCGAGACCGTGCGGTCGAGGAAGATGCGGCGTATCGCGTTCCCGGCCGGTGTGCCCCCCGGCTCGCGCGTCAGCAGCACGTCGAATCCCCGCTCGCGCAAGCGGTTGCCCAGGGCGGCGACCAGCGTGCTCTTACCACTGCCCTCGATGCCTTCGACGGCAACGAGCATCACTCGAACATCAGACGTCGGCGGTTTTGTAGATGCGTACGCGGCGGTTCGGTTCGAGCCCGGTGCTGCGCGACTGCAGCCGGTAGCGTTCGGCCAGTTGATGCTGCATCCGGCGCACGTACGAAGTCTGCGGCGAGAGTTCGATCGCCTGACTGGTCAGCAGCACCTGGTAGATGGCTTCCTCGGTCTCGCGCAACGCGATTTCCTCGTTGTCGATCGAGCCGAGGTTGAAGACGTCGCGCAAGGCCGCCTGGATTTGCGTCGTCGTGTTCGTCTTGATCGAGTAGATCGGGACGTTATCCGAGGCGATCTGTTTGAGCTTCGGCTGTTCCTTGCGTTCCAGGGTCTTGAGCGTCAGCACGACGTCGGCGTCATCCCAATTGCGGGCGATGGAGGCATTAACGTGCAGGTTGGAAATGGCGCGCTCGATCTTGTTGCGCGAAACGCCGTAGGGGAAGAGCAGCAGTGGCCGGTCCCGTTCCTCCGGCTCGCGCTCGTGATCGTAGCGGTCGGCGAGCCGCGGCATCGACTCGGTATCGGCCTCTTGAACCACGCGCACCGCGCCGCTGGCCTCGCGCTGCCGTATCTCGGGCTGCGGCTGATAGCCGCGCAGTAAGGCGTCGATAACCTCGGCGACGTTTTTGTGGATCGCCAGCCGGTCCCGATCGTGGATCTCGATGACCACGTCGAAGGTTGGGGGCGCCTTGCGCTCGAGGACGGTCTTGCGGGTTCCGCGACGGCGGGCCTCTTCGTCGGAGAGCGTCACGGCGCTCACGCCGCCGACCAAATCGGAGAGCGTGGGGTTCATCAACAGATTTTCCAGCGTCTGTCCGTGGGCCGTGCCGATGAGCGTTACGCCGCGCTCGGCGATCGTGCGCGCGGCTCCGGCCTCGGCCTCGGTGCCGATTTCGTCGATGACGATCACTTCGGGCATGTGATTTTCGACGGCTTCGATCATCACCGCGTGCTGCAGGGCCGGATCGGCAACCTGCATGCGTCGCGCAAGCCCGATTCCCGGGTGCGGAATGTCGCTGTCGCCGGCAATTTCGTTCGAGGTGTCGACGATCACCACGCGCTTGCGTTCTTCCGACAGCACGCGCGCGCACTCGCGCAGCATCGTCGTCTTGCCGACGCCGGGACGTCCGAGCAAACACATGGACTTGCCACCGCGCAAGACGTCGAGCAGGATGTCGATCGTGCCGTATACCGCGCGCCCGACGCGGCACGTCAAACCGACGATCTTGCCGGTGCGATTGCGAATCGCGCTGATGCGGTGGAGCGTCTGCTCGATGCCGGCGCGATTGTCGGCGCCGAACGGCGAGATGCGCGAGCAGACGTGTGCGATATCTTCGTGGCTTACCGGCGTTTCGGTGAGATAAATAAAATCGTGCTCGAAACGGGCCTCGGGCGCACGCCCGAGATCGAGCACGACCTCAATGATATCTTCGATGTTGTTGAGCCGGACGAGCGCTTGCCGTATCGCGAGTGGGAAGATGTCGAGGAGCTGTGAGAGTTCCCAACTTGGGGAGATAGAGTGAACTCTAACCGCCAATACTGATCCTCACTTCCAGTGCCGGTCCCGAGGGAGGCATTACTCTACGGTTATCCGGTCCGCGGGGTCACTCCTTCACCACGCGGATGACGCGCAACTCGTCGTCGTAGGGACCTTGAATTCGCACGCCGGCCTTTAACTCGAGGCGCAAGTAATCGATGCTCGCCGGCGTAATCTCTTCGCCCGGCGCGATGACGGGAATGCCGGGCGGATACGGCGTAAGCGTCTCGGCACAGATACGCCCGGCCGATTCGCGAAACTTTACGAACTCCGTATCGGCAAGAAATGCTTCGCGCGGACGCATCCGCATCGGGGGCACCGGCGGGATCGCGAAATTGCCGCGCTTTAAACGCTGTTCCAAAATGCCGGAAGGCGCGAACATGTCGAGCTTGCGGTCGACGCGCGCCATCTCTTCGAAGGCGTTGACGAAACGCTCAGCGGCCTCGGCCCGCGTTCCGATCGTGATGAGCGCCACGACGTTGAAGAGGTCGGCCAGCTCGACTTGGATATTATAGCGGCGGCGCAGTATCTCCGACGCTTCGTAGCCGGTATAACCCAGGCCGCGCACCGTTACCGTGATCTTGGTTGGATCGACGTCGAAGATGCCGGGCCGTCCGCGCATCTCTTCCCCGAAGCAGTAGATCCCCTCGATTTCGTTGAGCCGCCGGCGCATCTGCGAGGCCAGCTCGATGGCGCCGGAGAGCAGCGCCTCGCCCTCGGTCGCCATCTGTTTCCGCGCGACGTCGAGCGAGGCAACCATCGGCAAGTTGGGCGAGGTCGAGAGGAACATCTTGAGCACGGCCTTGAGCCGGTCGAGTCGTACGCGTTCGCCCTTTTGGTGCAGCATCGCGCACTGCGAAAAGGCCGAAAGCATCTTGTGGGTCGAGTTGATGGAGAGATCGGCTCCGGCCGCCGTCGCCGAGAGCGGCAGGTCTGGATGGAAGTGAAAGTGCGGTCCCCAGGCTTCGTCGACCAGCAGCGGTTTGCCGGCAGCGTGAACGATGCGTTCGATCGCCGCCAGATCGGCGGCGACGCCGTAGTACGTCGGCGAGACGATGTAAACGGCGGCAACGTCGGGGTTCTCCTGGAGCGTACGCGCTACCGTCTCCGGCGTAACGCAGTGATCCATGCGCAGCTCAAGGTCCACCTCCGGAAGCATGTAGATGGGCTCCGCGCCGCTCATCACCAGGCCGCCGAGCATTGACTTGTGAGAGTTGCGCGGCACCGCGATTTTATCGCCGGGATTTACCGCGGTCATCATCATGCACTGATTGCCGCTGGTCGAGCCGTTGATCAGAAAGAAGCTGTTGTCCGCCCCCCACGCTTCGGCTGCGAGTTGCTGCGCCTCTTTGATGGACTCGGTGGGCTGCAGCAAGTCGTCGATGCCGGGCATCGGCGTCAGGTCGATCGCGCAGATGTTGTCGCCGACGAACTCGCGAAAGGCGAGATCCATCCCGTGCCCTTGTATGTGACCGGGAGTATGGAACGGGACGACGCCCGCATCGACGTAATCGAGCAGCGCTTGAAAGTACGGCGTCCTATGCTGGTCCAATGCAACCCGCAGAATGCGCTCTCGGTAAAGAGCTTCCTTCGCATTCCCGCGAATGGACGGACATGGGCTGGCTGACGGACATTCCTGCGCTCGCCGCGCTGCCGCTTTTCGCCATCGTGCCCGCGGCGGCGGCGATCGCCGCGCACGCGTTGTTTCGCCGCCACGTACCGCCCGAAAGACTCGACGACCACGACGTCGCCGGGTATCTGGTCGCCGTCGTCGGCGTTCTCTACTCGGTGGTGCTCGGTTTTTTGGTCGGCACCGTTTGGACGGGCTTCTCGGGCGCGCAGCAGACTGCGGACACCGAGGCTGGAGCAGTTGCCGATGCGTTCAACTATTCGGCGCGGCTTCCAGACCGCGAACGGAGGATACTACAGCGGCTGGTGGCGCGCTATGCCGTCGAGGTGCGCGACGAGGAGTGGTCGTACGCGCGCCAAGGCGTCGAAGACCCTGTGGCCAACCGAATCCTCTCCGAAGCAATCACCTACACGACCGCGATCGCCCCGGTCGCTACGAGAAAGAACTCGGGCAAACTCCTCATGGAAGCGAGCATCCAGAGCCAACTGCTGTCGAGCCTGCGGGAAATCGGCGACGCTCGCCGGTTGCGGATCGTGCAGGCAGCGAGCCGCTTACCCAACGGTATGCTCGAGGCGCTCGTCCTCGGTGGCCTGATGGTTATCAGTTTCGTCTTCTTCTTCGGCATGCGAAGCTTTTTGCGCCAAATGGCGATCACGGGCTTGGTCGCCGGATCGATCGGTCTCTTCTTCGGCCTGGTGCTCGAGCTCAGCACGCCCTACTCGGGAGCGATCCACATCTCGACCGACGCGTGGAGCTTCATCATCGAGAACAACCACATGCGGGAGTTTACTAGGTGATTAACCGGCGGCGCTGGGATGAACGCCCGGACGATAGCCTGCCGCCAGAATCTCGACCAGAGAACGCGGCGTCAGCACGTCCACCTCGCCGCGCACCGGCAGCGCGACGCGCGGGCCATAGCCGCTATCCGACCACGGGTAAAGCGACGAACGCCACAGGAGCATCGCCTTCCCGTCGAGTTCCACGTACGCGCCGTCGGGCAAGGATTCGATCTTGTCCCGATAGGTTTGCTTCGCCTTGCCGTCGAGACGATCGCGGTGAATGCGGGCGTCCATGTCGTCGGCGCCGGCCGGCAGTCCGAACCGATCCGCCCAGAGATCGCGAAACCGCACGTAATCGGGCCGCCGGCACTCGGCACAGGGACGGTGCCCGGCGCTAAATGCGGCGGCCTCGTCGAGAAAGAAGAGCTCGGTGTAGCGACGCGGGGTCATCACCTCGCGCTTGCGGCCGCGGAACTCCAAAAGGCAGGCGATCCAACGGCGCACATCCCAAGGCCGCACGATGCGGCGGTCGTCGTCGTGCAGCACCCCGCGATTACCCATCAGCGTGCCGCGCCCCGGCAGGGCGACGACTTCGCCGAACGGCGTCACGCGATTTTGAAGAGGCACTCGCAGTTAAAGGCTTGCGGCGAAGTCTAGCGGGCTATGCCTCGACTCGCTCGTCGATCGAGACGTTGTAAAGGAACAAGAACTTGCCCCATTCGTCGGGCAGCGTGTTGCGCTTGATTTGAATCCACGGAATGTACTTCGGTTGGCGAGGCTTGCGCAGCATCTTCATGTTCGCTTCTTGCGGGAGGCGGTTATTCTTACGGTTGTTGCAGCGCATGCAGGCGCAGACGAGATTCTCCCAGGTTGAATCGCCTCCGCGGCTCTTTGGCGTTACGTGATCCACGGTCATCAGACGCTCGCCGTGGGTGCCACAGTACTGGCAAGTATGATCGTCGCGAATCAAAACGTTCTTCTTGGTCAACGCTACCTTCTGCATCGGCCGTCGAATGTAGTAGAGCATGCGAATGATCGACGGCATGCGCATTTCGTACGTCGGCGAAGCCAGCATCCTCTCGCGACCGTGCAGCATCTCCGCCTTTCCGGCAAAGATGAGCTTGACCGCGCGCTGAAAACTGGTGACGTTCAACGCTTCGTAGGTAAAGTTGAGGACGAGGACGTCGCTCACGCAGCGGTTTCCCGGCTATCAAAACGAGGCATCCTAGGTGCCTCGCTTTCGAACAAACGTCAATCGCGTTTCGGTTAGCATTTGT
>CAZMPP010000041.1:5759-13910 GCA_964568035.1 uncultured bacterium | reverse complement strand
ACGTACGTCGTAGAAGTGGCGATGCATGGGATTCTAATCTCCTCTCGCTCCACCACCATGGTGACACCAAAGCCTGGTAAAGCGCCCAACACAGGCTGTGACTTCTCTGAACTTTTGCGTCAGGAAACCTACTGCGGCGTGAAGAGGTTGCGCCCGGTCATACGCTCGGGGATCGGCAAGCCCATGATCGTGAGCAGCGTCGGCGCGACGTCGCCCAACTTGCCCCCTTCGCGTAACGTGCCGCGCAGATCGGCGGCGACGAGCACCAGTGGAACGGGATTGGTCGTATGCGCGGTAATCGGCTCGTCGTTGTTGTCGAGCTCCTCTTCGGCGTTACCGTGATCGGCGGTTACCGCCAGCAGGCCGCCCGAACGAAGCGTGGATTGCGCTAGGCGCTCCAAGCACTCGTCGATAACCCGAACTGCTTCGATCGTCGGCTCCCATTTGCCGGTGTGACCAACCATGTCCGCATTGGCATAGTTCATGACGATCGCGTCGTAGCGGCCGCTCTCGACCGCTTTGACGGCGGCTTCCGTGATCTCTCGCGCGCGCATCGCCGGCGCTAAATCATAGGTGGACACGGAGCGGTCGGACGGAATCAACTCGCGGCCTTCACCGTCGAACTGTTCCTCGCGGCCGCCGTTAAAGAAGTAGGTAACGTGCGCGTACTTTTCGGTCTCGGCCAAGCGGAGCTGGTGAAGTCCTTCGCCCGCGAGAATCTCGCCGAACGTATCGTACTGGGGGCGCGGACCGAAGAGTACCGGGTTGGTATAGTTCTCGTCGTACTTCGTCATCGTGGCAAAGAACGGGTCGGCGTAGCGGCTGACCTCGAAGACGCCGAAGCCGTCGTCGTAATAGATGCTCATCCCCGCGTTGAAAGCGGTGGTTAACTGGCGCGCGCGGTCCGGTCGAAAGTTGAAGAATATAAGCGCATCGCCGTCCTCGATCGGGCGAGCCGTGCCGACGATCGTGGGGAGCACGAACTCGTCGTCCTCGCCTCGCGCGTACGCTTCGGTGACGGCGGTCGTTGCGTCGGGGGCGCGCCGGCCGGCGCGGCCACTAGCGAGAAGATCGTAGGCGAGTTGGGTGCGTTCCCATCGCCGGTCGCGATCCATGGCATAGAAACGTCCCGTCACGCTGGCGATCGTCCCAGCCCGTCCTACAGCGGCGAGCTTGCTTTCGAGCCGCTCCACGTAGGTTTGCGCGGAGCGCGGCGGCGTGTCGCGTCCGTCCAGAAAAGCGTGTACCGCAATCGGAACTCCGCCGGCGACGGCAGCGTCAATCAAGGCGAACAGATGCTCGATCGAGCTGTGCACGCATCCGTCGGAAAGCAGTCCCATCAGATGCAGCGTCCCGCGAGTCTTTGCGGCATGCTCGATCGCGCGGTGCAGAGTTTCGTTTCGGGCGAAATCGCCCGACGCAATCGCACCGTCGATCAACGTTACCCCCTGCGGGACGACGCGGCCCGAGCCAAGATTCATGTGGCCTACTTCGCTGTTGCCCATGACGCCGCGCGGCAGGCCGACCGCCTCGCCCGAGGCATCCAAGGTCGTGTGCGGATAGCGCTCCCATAACGCACTCCAGTGCGGCGGCGCAGCCGCAGCGATTGCGTTGCCGTGCGCGGCGTCGCGGCAGCCCCAGCCGTCGAGCACGGCAAGGACGACCGGGCGATACTTCAAACCGCCGCCCTTCGACAAACTCAAACGACCGCGTTGGCGATGAGCATCGCGAACCCGCGCGGATCGAGTGACGCGCCGCCGACCAGTCCACCGTCGATCTCCGGCCGCGCCATATAGCCCGCGACGTTCTCTGCATTCATCGAGCCGCCGTAGAGAATCGGCACATTATCGAGTCCGTTTACGCTAGCGCGAATGACGCCCATGACGCGATCCGACTCCTCGGCGTCGCAATTTCGGCCGGTTCCGATCGCCCAGATAGGCTCGTAGGCGACGACGCAGCGCGACACGTCTTCCGCAGCGACCCCTTCAAAGGCGCCTCGCGTTTGTGCGACGACGCGCGCATCGGTGGACCCGGCATTGCGCTCGTCCAGCGTCTCGCCGACGGCGACGATCGGAATGAGTCCTTGCGCCAGCGCGGTGTGTACCTTCAGGTTGACGGTATGGTCGGTTTCATTGTCGTAAGCGCGCCGTTCGGAGTGGCCGAGGATCACGTAACTAACGCCGAACTCGCGCAGCATCGGGGCGCTGATCTCGCCGGTGAATGCCCCCTTGAGGTCCCAATGCATCGTCTGCGCGCCGAGCCGTACGCGGCTGCCGCGCAACTTGGCGCCGGCAGCGGGAATCGACGTAAAGGGCGGCGCGATTACGATCTCGACCGCGGCGGGCAGACTCTCCGCCAACGGAATAAAGTCGTCGAGGTAGGCCGCCGTCTCGGCGGCCGTCTTGTTCATCTTCCAGTTGCCGGCGAGGACGATTCGTCTATCGCTCAAGCGCCGCGACTCCGGGAAGCGTCTTCCCTTCCAAATACTCCAGCGTGGCACCGCCGCCGGTGGAAACGAACGTAACCTTCGACGCAAATCCGAGCATGTGCGCGGCGGCCGCAGCGTCGCCCCCGCCCACGATGCTCGTCGCGCCATGCTCCGTCGCGTTGCCGATTGCCTCGCCGACGACGGCGGTGCCGTTGCGGTAGGCAGGGCGTTCGTAGACGCCCATCGGGCCGTTGAAAACGATCGTCCGGGCCCGCTCGAGCGTTCGCGCGTACGCCTGTGCGCTCGCAGGACCGATATCGAGAATCATCTCGTCGCCGACTTCGTCGATCGGCACGACGTGGGCTCGTGCTTCCGCGTCGAGCGCCGGCGCGATGACGGCATCGCTGGGAAGCTGCAAGGCTACGTCGCGCTGTTTTGCGAGCTCGAGAATCTTCGTCGCCGGACCGAGGTCGTCGTCGCGAAGCGAGCGCCCCACGTCGACGCCGGAAGCAGCAAGCAACGTATTGGCCATCCCGCCGCCGATGCAGAAGGCATCGACGAGCTCGCTCAATCGCGCCAGCATCGCGACTTTGTCCTTGATCTTGGCTCCGCCGATCGCGCAGACGAACGGCTTCGCCGGGTCGGTCGTGAGACGCGTCAGCGCTTCGAGCTCGGCCTCCATCAGCAGCCCCGCGGCACTCGGAAGCAGATGAGCCACGCCTTCGGTCGAGGCGTGCGCGCGGTGTGCGGTAGCAAAAGCATCGTTGACGTAGATATCGGCTAGCGCTGCAAGCCGTTCGGCAAACTCAGGGTCGTTGCGCTCTTCGCCGGCGTGGAAGCGCACGTTCTCCAGCAGCAGTACGTCACCGTCGTTCAGCGCATCGACCGCCCGACGCGCGACCTCGCCCACGCAATCGGCGGCGAAGGCGACGGGAAGGCCAAGGCGTTGGGAGAGCGCGCCGGCAACCGGCCGCAGCGAGTATTGCGGATCGGCCTTTCCGTCGGGACGGCCGAGATGGGAGCAGACGATCGTGCGCGCGCCGCTATCGTGCAGCCAGCGCAGCGTCGGAAGTGCGGCATCGATGCGCGCATAATCGACGATCTCCACGGCGTCATCCCGAGCCCCGTCCTGAGCTTTGTCGAAGGATGGGCGAAGGATGGGGACGTTCAAGTCCTCGCGCACCAAGACGCGCTTACCTCGAACGTCGAGCTCCGTCAACTTTCGATAGGACATCGCTTACGGCTCGATCGGCGGGGTTTATGCGGTTGCCGGAATCGCGGCCAGCACTTTGGCGGTGAGCTCGGCGAGGCGGCACGAATAGCCCCATTCGTTGTCGTACCAGGCGGCGATTTGCACCAAGTCGCCGTTGGCATTATTCAGCTTCGCATCGACGATCGAGCTGTAAGGGCTTTTCTTGAAGTCGCTGGAGACCAGCTCGTTCTCGGTGTAGGCAACGTATTTGCTGAGCGCGCCTTCGGAGGCCCGGCGCAGAATCGCATTGAGCTCCTCTTTGGTGGTCGGGCGTTTGGTCTGCGCCACGAGGTAAATCATCGAAACGGTCGGTGTTGGAACGCGCAGCGCGAAGCCGTCGAAGGTACCTTCGATCTCGGGAATCGTAAGATACAGCGCCTTGGCTGCACCGGTCGAGGTCGGCACGATATTGGTCGCTGCGTTTCGCGCGCGCCGCATATCTTTGTGCGGTCCGTCCAAGATGTTCTGATCGTTGGTGTATGAATGGATCGTCGTCATGAAACCTTTGACCCAGCCCAACTCGTCGACCACCGGCTTGACGGCGGTAGCGAGACAGTTGGTCGTACACGACGCATTTGAAATTATGTGGTGCTTCTCGGGATCGTAGTTCCGGTCGTTAACGCCGAGCACGATGGTGATGTCTTCTCCCTTGGCGGGGGCAGAAATGATGACTTTCTTGGCGCCGCCGCCGTCGATGTGGGCTCGCGCCTTGGACGCATCGGTAAAGAGTCCGGTCGATTCGACGACCACGTCGACTCCAAGATCGCGCCAGGGAAGCTTGCCCGGGTCGCGCTCGGCGAAGACTTTAATTCTTTGATTGTCGATTTTCAGCAGAGCGTCTTCGGATGAGACGTCGCCGCCGTAGACCCCGTAGTTGCTGTCGTATTTGAAGAGGTGCGCGCAATGCTGCGCGTCGATGAGGTCGTTGACCGCCGCGATTTCGATTTCCGGATGGCGCTCGACGAGCGCCTTGGTAAAGTTACGTCCGATGCGGCCGAAGCCGTTGATTCCGATGCGCATTAGACGCGTTTACCGGACCGCTTTGGCGCTCCCCTGCCCGCCCCGCAGCTGGTCGGCCAGCCGTGCCAGCGTACCGAGCCGGCTGCTCACGGTAGGCTTTGAAACCGGCGGATTGCAACGCCGGCCCAGCTCGCCGAGCGATTCGTCGGGATACATAAGTCGCAACTCGGCGACTTCACGCAGCGGCGGCGAGAGCCGAGGCAAGCCGTACGCGCTCCGCAAGTACTCGATGACGCGCCGCTGAGCCGCGGCCGCCTCGGCGGTGCGCTGTAAGTTGGCGGCTTCGGTGTTGACCAGCCGGTGGATGCGGTTTTTCGTCTCGCGCAACGCGCGTAGATCTTCCAACTGCAGGACCGCCGGAAAGGCCTCGATTTTCGTCAGCAACTCGACGATGGTTTCGAAATCCTTGAAGTAGAGTAAGCCGCGGCCCTTGCGGTGCGTCTCTTTCGGCGGTACGCCCGCGCTGCGCAGCATCCATTTCAAGCGCTGCGCGGCCGCGGCATCGCGCGCGACAAATTCGAGATGATAACCGTGCGCGCCGGCGGCGAGCGATCCGCAGGCAAGAAATGCCGCGCGGAGTTCGACCAGACGGTCGCACTTGTGCATAGGCTTGGGCGGCTCGCCTCGTAGATGCTCGGGTAGTTCGATGGCAAAGGTCGGTAAGTGCTGCAGGCGCGTCGGCGCGCGCGTTTCGATGGCGCGCGACTTTTCTTCGAGCAGCGTCCAAAAGAGGCGCGCGACGGCATTGCGATGCGTCACGAAATCGCCGCCGGCATTTCCGTAAAACGCGAGTCCCGCCAAGAGAGCCTGGCGGCAGTGCGCCGATTGCGGAAGGTCGCGCGCTAACGCGTCCTTGGTGTCGGCAGAGATTACACCCACTCAGAGTCGTCTTTACGCGAATCCAAAATCTCGTAGAGATCGGCCGGCTTGACCGATGGCGTAACGCGCAGCGGAACCTCGCGCACGCGCACCGTCACGAATTTGCTGGCGTAATGAATCTCGAGCTCGTCGCCCGGCTTCACTTGATAACCTGGTTTTAGCGTCTTGCCGTCTTTCGTAATCCGCCCGTGCTCGAGAGCCTCATGCGCCTCGCTGCGCCGCCTGGCCAAGCGCGAAACCTTCATAAACTTATCGAGCCGCACGCACGCGGTGTTCGGCATTAGGGCGCCGCAGCGCCCCCGGCTATCGGGCCGGGATTTACCATTGACACTATAGCGATATATCGGCTAGTATCAGGTTATCATGGATATGAATTTTTGGGGACATCACCGCGGGCACGGCCCGATGGGCGGGTGGGGCGAGCGCGGGCGTGGGTTTGGGCGGCACGGCGGACGCCGTTTGCGGCGAGGAATCTTGAAGGTCGCGCTGCTCAAGCTCCTGTCCGAGATGCCGCGGCACGGCTACGACCTCATGCGCGAGGTCCGTCAGAAGGGCTGGGGTGGCGCGGCCGGATCCATCTATCCGATCTTGGCCGCACTGGAGGCAGCCGGCCTCATCGCCGGCCGCGACGAGGGCCAGCGGCGCACCTACGAGATCACCGAGAAAGGACGTCAAGTGTTGGGCGAGCATGCAGCCGAGTTCGAGCGTTTTCTTGCCGATGAAGAGGACGAGGAAGAGGCGGTCGACGACGGCGCCGCGCAGTTACGGGATTCGGCCGGTAGACTGATGCAGGCGGTCGCGCAGATCGGCCCCTCGTCGAAGACCGAAACCATCGAGCGAATTCGCGAGTTGCTCGACGGGGTCCGCAAAGAAATTTATAAAGCTTTAGCCGAGGAGTAAATTCGCCGTCATGGCACAGGCGCGAGCGGCGCCCCGCCGGGGCGTCAACATCTTCGAGGAGGGCAAGCCGATGTGGCGGATCCTCCTCGTCTTTTTGATACCGTTAATGCTGAGCAACGTGCTGCAATCGGCTTCGCAGACGATGGCCAGCATTTGGATCGGCCGTTTGATCTCGACGCAGGCGCTCGGCGCCGTATCGTCCGTCTTTCCTATTATCTTTCTCTTGTTCTCGTTTGTCTTCGGCGTGTCGAGCGGCAGCAGCGTCCTCGTCGGCCAGGCTTTCGGTGCGCACGACCACCACAAAGTAAAGAAGATAGCCGGGACCGTGCTCGGAGCGGCGCTCTACCTCGGTATCATCGTCGCGATCGTCGGCTCGGTGGGTTCTGCGACCGTGCTGAAGTGGTTGGCAACTCCGCCGGACATCATCGGTCAAGCCGACGCTTACGCGCGCGTGATCTTCTTGACCATGCCGGTATTCTTTTTCTATTTCGTTTACGCAACGATTCTTCGCGGCACGGGCGACTCGACGACGCCGTTTTACGCGTTGATCGTTTCGGCGGTCTTGGCCATCGCGATCACGCCGCTCTTTATCCTCGGTCTCTTCGGCCTGCCGAAGCTCGGCGTCGTCAGCGCCGCGGTAGCCGGGCTTATTGCCAACTCGGCCGCTCTGGCCTGGCTGATTTATTATTTGGCGCGGCGCGACCATCCGCTGAAGTTCGATCGCGAAACGCTCTCCGATATGCGCATCGACTGGGGGATCTTACTTTCGGTCGTCAAGATCGGCGTACCGACCGGGGTGCAAGTCATGATGGTCTCGCTCGCCGAGATCGCCGTGATCACGTTCGTCAACCACTTTGGATCGAGCGCGACGGCGGCATACGGTGCCGTCAACCAAGTCGTCGGCTACGTGCAGTTTCCGGCGATTTCGATCGGCATTGCGGCGTCGATTTTCGGCGCACAGTGCATCGGCGCTCGACGCGAAGACAAGCTGGGCAGCGTCATTCGATCCGCCGTCGGGCTGAACTACGCAATTGGGGCAGTCATCATCGGAGCCTGCTACATTTTTGCTTGGAACATCTTAGGATGGTTCATCACCGACCGGCATACGCTGGAGATCGCGCACCAACTGCTGATGATCACGCTGTGGGGCTACGCGATCTTCGGAAACTCCGCCGTGCTCAGCGGGATCATGCGCGGCAGCGGGTCGGTTATCTGGCCGACGGCGATCGGAATCTTCTCGATTTGGGTGGTCGAAGTTCCCGTCGCGTATTTGCTGATGCAGCGCATCGGTCTCGACGGCGTTTGGCTAGGCTACCCGATCGCGTACTGCACGGGACTCGTGCTGCAGTTCGTGTTCTACGAGTTCTTCTGGAAGCGCCAGACGCACGAACGTCTAGTTTAGCCTAGCCTTTTGGCGGGCTCACACTCTGCCCGTAGGGGTCTCCAGGAGCTATTGCCGCCGGGATCGTTCGCTTCGGATTGCCGCCGTTGCTGTAGTTGAAGAAGTCTTGGCGGCTGGGACAGTTGAGATTGCCGGCGGCAACGGCGTTTCGTTTGCGCGTCGTGCCACCGATGAACGGCTGCACCGCAACCATCCAGTTCGTTCCCGGATAGCAATCGTCGGTGAGATGGGTAGTGCCGACGACGGTCGCTGCCGAGCCCGATACGGTCA
>CAZMPP010000041.1:0-5749 GCA_964568035.1 uncultured bacterium | reverse complement strand
GGTAGATCATCGTCGTGTAATAATACTGATAATCCTGATCGGTCACAGTGATGTAGGAGCCGTCCCACGAAACGGCGCCCGGAAAAGCGATCGTTACTCCGCTGAGCAGCGTAAACTGATTGCTCCCAGCCGGCAGCTCGGCGAGCTTCGTAGAGCCCGAATAATCGGTCCCCTGAATGAAGAGATTGCCGTTGGGATCGTAGCCTCCCGGCCAGAGATGATAGAGGCTGGCGTCGGTATAGTAGCTCTGGCTGCCGTTCAGGCCGCCGGCGAACACGTCAACGCCGCCGGTGCCGCTGCTTACGCCGTTGAAGTTCGCGACGGCGACATTGCCGGTTTTTCGGTCGACCGAACAGCCAATGGGGTAGCCGAAATTGTCCTTGCCGGTGGCGATCGGCTTCGTGCCGCCGTGCGCGTACTCGTAAATCTTCGCGGTGTCGTTGTCGACGACGTACACGTTGCCCTGACGGTCGAGACATTGTCCGTAGGGGAAGCTCAAGCCGGTGATTTGGCCGTAGAGCTTTCCGGTTTTGACGCGATAATTATAGATCTGAATGGTGCCCGTCGAGGCGTCGGAGACATAGAGCAGCCACTGCTTTCCGGCGTCGGGCCGCATCCACGACCGGCCGCGGTTGAGGTGCCGTACCGGTACCGCACCTAATGCGTTGGTCATTGCGATGCGGGCGTGGAGGGCCGGTTCCAGAGTTCCCGGCACGGCGATCGTCGCAGTCTGACCGCTCGAACCGCAGCCGGTGAGTAGTCCGCCGGCCACGGCGATGACCAAGGCGCGTCGCGCCGATTCTGAAATCATCTCGTTGAGTCTCCTTCCGCTGCAGTGCGGCATTGGCCGACTGCCTGCTTAGGTCCGCTTCTTATCCTTGGGCGTGACGCACGTCCCGGTCGCGCGGCAGACGACGACCGGCGGATCTAAGACGTCGGCGGCACTCTCGCCGGCGTCCGGCCGGGCGGCGATAACTTTGCGTGCCTCGAAGGCCATTTTCCGGGAGGTGCGCCCGACCTGGACGATGCGTCCTTCCGCTTCGATATAGTCGCCGGCGTATGTTGGCGCGAGGAACCGGATCTCATCGTAGGCGGCAAAGAGTCCCTCATCGCCGTCCAACCGGATCAACAGTTCCGTTGCGACGTCGCCGAAGAGCGCGATAATGCGCGCTCCGTCCACGAGTGCGCCGCCGTAATGCGCGTCGGCGGTGCTCATCCGCACGCGCAGCGTGCAGCGCGGACCGGTTGCTTCTACGTCTTGGCCAGTTGCCATAGTTCCTCAAGTTCTTGGAGCGAGAGGTCGGAGAGCGCTTTTCCATTCTCTTCGGCGCGCGCTTCCATGAAGGCAAAGCGCCGGTAGAACTTCTCGTTGGCTTCGCGCATTGCCGTCTCGGCGTCGATGCCGAGCGCGCGCGAGAGATTGACCAGCGTGAAGAAGAGGTCGCCGAGCTCTTCCCGCACGCGCGGATCGTCTTGCTTCTCGCGGCGGGCTTCGGCGAGTTCCTGCGACTCCTCAGCGACCTTGTCGAGAATGCCGTCGACGTCGGGCCAGTCGAAGCCGACGCGCGCCGCTTTTTCCTGCATTCGCTGGCCGCGCTGCAGCGCACCAAGATGCTTGGGAATTCCGTCGAGGCGGGTGCGCCGGCTGCGGCCGGTCTTTTCCAAAGCTTTGAGCCGCTCCCAGTTGCGCCACTGGGCGTCGACGTCTTCGATGAGCGCATCGCCGAAGACGTGGGGATGGCGGCGCACCATCTTGTTGGAGAGCGCGTCGATCACGTCGGCGATGCTGAACTTTCCAACCTCCATACCCAACTGCGCGTGGAAGAGCACTTGAAGGAGCAGATCGCCGAGCTCTTCGCACAGGCCCTCCAAGTGCGAGATCTCGATGGCCTCGACGACTTCGAACGTCTCTTCGATGAGGTAGGGCACGAGCGTCCGGTGCGTCTGTTCGCGGTCCCACGGGCAGCCCATTCGCAGGCGCGCCATGATTTCGACGAGATCGTCCCAGGAATAGTGCGCCGAGTGCGGCGGTAGCGGCACCAGCGGCATGGCGATTGAAGCCGTGAGCGTTGCCCGCGGTACGCCCGGGAGACTCTCCACCTCGATGCCGCGCGTCTCGAAGGCGCGCAATAGCAGCGGCAATCCTGGAAAGTCTGAGAGCGGGTTTCCCAGCACGCCGAGCCCGAGCGTGTCGCCGCTCTCGCAGAGTTTGCCGATGCCGTCCACGAGCGCCGCGACGGCTTCGCCGCTTCCGCGCACCAGCAGCGCCGGATCTTCGACTATTCCGCGAAGAATCGCGACGCCGTTTCGTTCGAGATAACTGGTGAGATCGGGCGGCGCAAGCAGAACGACCGCCTTTCCGATCTCACGAAGCGCGTCCAGAGAGCCGAGGGTTAGAAGCTGCGGATCACCCGGCCCCAAACCGGCAATGCGTACCAGCACGGCTAGAAGCTTCGCAGCGATTCCAAGTGTGCCTACTGTCGACGTGCGGTGGGAAAAGAGAAAGGGCCGCGGTTGCGGCCCTTTCGGTCCTGGTTGCTACTGCGTCGCTTAGGGTGACGCAGCCGCGCTTGGGCTTGCGGCCGGCGCGCTTCCGGCGGAGGCCGGTGCGGCCGCGGATCCCTTGGGTTGCGGCACCGGCGGAGGAATGTTGTTGAAGAGTCCCTGGAACTGCGGGTCGGTGACCGTAATGTTCGCCTTCTGCTGAAGGCCCGCGAGGAACGGTTGGATCAGCGGCGCTTCCTGCTGCTGGCGCAGGAGGTCGGTGATCTGCGGCGTCGCACTGGCGAGCGTCGCTTTTGTTCCCGGCGTGCGCGACTCAACTTGGATGATGTGGTAGCCGAACGGCGATTTGATCGGCGGGCTGATCTGATTGAGCGGCGCTGAGAAGGCGTACTTGTCGAACGCCGGCACCATCTGTCCCTTACGGAACGAGCCGAGTTCGCCGCCCTTGTCTTTGCTGCCCGGATCGGTCGAGTATTTCTTGGCCAGCGTCGCAAAGCTCTGTCCGCCCTTGAGGTCGGCTTCGACCTTCTGCGCTTCTGCCAGATTTGGCACTAAGATATGGCGCGCCGTTACTTGCTCGGGCTTGTCGAACGAGGCGCGATTCTTATCGAAGTACTGCTTGATCGCCGCAGGCGAGATCGTTACGTCTTTGGCCAGCGCCTTGTCGAGGACGATCTGCTCGCGCAGTGCGTTGCGCACGTCGGCCTCGGTGAGACCGCGCGCCTTGAGCATCTCGTCCCACGCGCCGCTCGGGAAGTTGGCCTTGAGCTGGTTCTCGCGTGTATCGATCTCGGCGTCGGTCACCGAGAGGTTGTTGTTCTTGGCGTACTGCATGAGGAGCGTTTCCTGTACCATCTGCTGCAGTACCGTTTTGGCCATCGGACTGGCGGCGAGACGCTTGTCAAAGTCGGCCTCGCTGATCGGTTGGCCGTTTACCGTGGCGACCGCACCGCTACCCGAGCACGCCGCGAGCGACGTGCCCAGCATAAGGGCGGTGAGAGCCACGACAATGCGTTGGGCTTTCGACATCTTTACTCCGTGGAAAGGTCAGTGCGTAGGAAGCGGGGCCGAGGGCCCCGCGTTACGGCGCCGAGGTTCGCGTGTGGCCCCCCGTGTCCTCTTTGAGAGCGCTCAGATTGCTTCGAGGAGCCTTCTAAGCAGGGGCATCCAGCTATTGGAGGGCGCACCCTTCGGGCGGGCCGTCGGGGGCAGCTCCACGAGCACGCGGCCGTCGGCAAAGCGGAACCGGTTCTTCGTGAGCGATGCAAGCTTGCCGACGGCTGCTGGGTCAAGCTCGAAGCCCGAGCCGACGCCCAGCGTGAGCCGCTGCTCGTCGACGACGACCCGCGTTACGCGTTTGCGCAGCGCGATTGCCCGTAGCTTGGTGAGCTCGACCAGATTTGCCAGCGGCTCGGGGAAGATCCCGAAACGATCGCGTACCCCGGCGGCAACCTCCTCGACTTCCTCTTCCGTACGTGCCTTGGCCAGCTGCTGGTAGACGGCGATCTTCTGCGAGACTTGCGAGATGTAGTCGTTGGGAATGAACGCATC
This sequence comes from uncultured bacterium, assembly GCA_964568035.1. Classification (GTDB taxonomy): domain Bacteria; phylum Vulcanimicrobiota; class Vulcanimicrobiia; order Vulcanimicrobiales; family Vulcanimicrobiaceae; genus Cybelea. The sequence goes on along the minus strand of CAZMPP010000041.1, from coordinate 1,693 downwards.
GATCTTCACGTCGATGACGGCTTCTTGACGTTCCTCGAGCGCCTCCCCGGCGCCGCGGCGCTGCGCGATGGCTTCCGCGAGTAGCTCGCAGTACGTATCGAAGCCGACCGATGCAATGAAGCCCGACTGTGCCGATCCCAGCAGATTGCCGGCTCCGCGAATCTCTAGATCGCGCATTGCGATCTGCAGACCCGAGCCGAGATGCGCGAACTCGCGGATCGCTTCTAGGCGTGCTTTGGCCTCTTCGGTGAGCGCTTTGTGCCCCTGATAGAGCAGGTAGCAATAGGCTTGATGGTTAGAGCGGCCGACGCGGCCGCGCAACTGATAGAGCTGCGCCAGTCCGAAGCGGTCGGCGTCGTTGACGATCATGGTGTTGACGTTGGGTATGTCGATTCCGTTCTCGATGATCGTCGTTGCGACCAGCACGTCGAGCTCGCCGTCGATGAAACGTTGCATCACCGGCTCCAACTCGGATTCGCGCATCTGCCCGTGGCCGACGGCAATTCGCGCGCGCGGAACCAACTGCTCCAATGCGTTCCTTACGGCGTAGATCGAATCGATGCGGTTATGCAGATAGTAGACCTGTCCGCCGCGATCCAGCTCGGCAGCGATTGCCCGCTGCACCACCGCGTCGCTGGCCGGGATTACCATGGTCTTGATCGACATTCGGTTCTTGGGGGCCGTTTGAATCAGCGAGAGGTCGCGAACGCCCATCAACGACATGTGCAGCGTGCGCGGAATTGGCGTCGCGGATAACGTCAAGACGTCGACGCTCGCGCGGTACTCTTTCAGACGCTCCTTGTGCATGACGCCGAAGCGCTGCTCTTCGTCCACGACGATCAGGCCCAAGTCGGCGAAGGCGACGTCCTTCTGGAGTAGGCGGTGCGTACCGATGACGACGTCGACCTTACCTTCGGCCAGGTCGCGCACGATTCGCTTTTGATCGGCCTTGGGGGTAAAGCGCGAAAGCTCTTCGACTCGAACCGGGAAGGCGCCGAAGCGCGCGCTGAAGTTGCGGTAGTGCTGATCGGCGAGCAGCGTCGTCGGGACTAAGACGGCCACTTGCTTTTTGTCGGCAATTGCTTTGAACGCGGCACGCATGGCAACTTCGGTCTTGCCGTAGCCCACGTCGCCGCAGATCAAGCGGTCCATCGGACGTGCGCGCTCCATATCTCCCTTGGCTGCCTCGAAGGCTTTCTGTTGATCGGGCGTCGGCTCGTACGGGAAGGCCTCTTCCATCTCCGCCTGCCACGTGGTGTCGGGGCCGAACGCGTATCCGCGTGACATCTCCCGCTCGGCGTAGAGCTCGACCAGATGGTCGGCGATTTTCGCCAGCGATTCCGACACGCGCGTTTTGGTGCGTGCCCAGTCGGCGCCGCCCATCTTGGAGAGGCGCGGGCTTTGACCTTCGGCCGCCGAGTACTTTGCAATCTGATGCATTTGCGTAACGGGCACGAGCATCCGATCGCTGCCGGCGTAGCGCAGGTCGAGATAGTCTTGGGTAGCGCCGAGAATCGTTTCGGCGCGCAGACCGAGGTATTGGCCGATTCCGTGAACCGCATGCACGACATAGTCGCCGACGCGCAAGTCGGCCAGGGTAACGGGCACGCCCTCTTTGAGGGCGCGCATCTTGACGCGCTTGGGTGGCGCGCCGAAGATCTCTCGGTCGCCGAGCACGCGTAAGCGTGCACTT
>CAZMPP010000040.1:0-13965 GCA_964568035.1 uncultured bacterium | reverse complement strand
CCGCCCGCGCCGGTCGTTCCGCCAAACTGATCGGATCCGCCCAGGTACGAGCAGTAGCACGACGCCGGATTACCTTGGCACGAACCAGTCGGTGGCTTCAAGATGTACGCCAGCGCCGCCAGCGTCGGTTTGGTCGTCCACAATGTGCTCAGCAGAATGTGAATCCGCGAGCCGTCTTTTTTGCTCGTGTACTGACAGAACGCTTTGACGCCGGCCAAAGGCAGCGGGCTGGAACCGTTCGTTCCGTAGAGCGCATGGCGAATCTCGACCTCGCCCTTAGTTTGCCGGCAATAGGCCGCGGCACCTGAGTCCGCCGCGTTGGCCGTGTCGGCCAGTTCCGGAAGGTTCGCGTGAACGGATTGTGCTGCGGGGGCGCTGCCGCTGGGAGCGGAAAAGCCCGTCGCGCCGCCGTTGCATCCAGCAACGATCACCGAGAAGATAGCCGCAATGGCGGCGAATGATAATTTCATATACGTCACCTCTTACTAGTAAGTACCCGTCGCGCGACGAGGAGCCCTTCGCAAGTCGGCAGTAACACGCGAAAATGGCGCAGCGCGATCTCGTCTTCCTAACAGGAGCAACCGGCTTCGTCGGCTCGCACATACTGCGCGAACTCTTATCGCGAGGCTATTCCGTCCGCGCCCTACGCCGCAATGGTCATCCTGAGCGGAGCCGCCAAGCGGCGGAGTCGAAGGACGGACCGGGGTTAAGCACCCTGAGCGAGCTCAGCGAGACGAAGGGCGCGAGCGAACCAGCGAACGTCGAATGGATTCAGGGCGATCTCCGCGACGTCGGTGCTTTCGCAACCGCACTGCGGGGCTGTCGTTACCTCATTCATTGTGCCGCACTCTATTCGTTCGCCCCACGCGATCGTTCGGCGATGCGCGCCGTTAACGTCGACGCGACGGCAAGCCTGATGATGGCGGCTTATTTTGCCGGCGTCGAACGCGGCGTGCTGACGTCGAGCTCGGCAACGCTCGGACACGCGCACAGCGGCTACCATCGTTCGAAGTTTGAACAAGAGCACGCTGCCTTTTCCTCGCGCCTGCCAATCATCGCACTGCTTCCGACGGCGCCGATAGGCCCGGGCGATGCCAAACCCACTCCTACCGGCCGTCTCATCCTCGACTTTCTCCGCGGCAAAATCGTCGCCAAAGCGCCGGGCCACGGCGGTATGAACCTCGTCGCCGTTGAGGACGTTGCGCGCGTTCATGTCTCAGCGCTCGACCTGGGCAACATCGGCGAGCGTTACGTAATCGGCGGTGAAAACCTAAGCATGGACGAGATTTGGAATTTGCTCGCGGAGATTACGGGGAAACGGATGCCGTCTTGGCGCGCACCCTACGCGCTGGCATTTACTGCGGCGGCCTTAGACGAACTCCGCTGTCGCATCACCGGCGGCGTGCCGAACGTTCCGCTCGAAGGCGTGCAACTCTCACGCGAGCGAATGTACGCGGACTCGGCCCCGGCGCGGCTCGATCTCGCTTACGAACCGTCGCCGGTACGCGAAGCGCTCCAACGCGCGGTCGCATGGTACCGCGACGCTTTCCGCCATACCGACGGGAGAGAAAAAAAACAATGAGAGGCCGAGCAGTAAACAGTTGTTTTGTTGCTCTTTGCGTGGCTCTGACGATAGCCGGCTGTAGCGGATCGCAGTTGCCTATGGGTGCACGGTCAATATCGCAAGCCGCGACTGTGAAAGCATCTGTCCGGCCCGGATCTTGGATGCTGCCGGAGGCGAGGGGCCGAGACCTCCTATATGTCGCCTCAAATGACGACGCGGTCAATGTCTATACCTACCCGAGCGGCAAGCTAGTGGGCTCCCTTGGAACGTTTAACGGTGCGGGCGGCTTATGCGTCGACAAAACCGGCGACATATTTATCAGCAGTTTTTACGATCACGCCGTGTACGAGTACGCGCATGGCGGCACTAAACAGCTCGCGGTACTAGGCAGCCCGTATTCCGTCAATGCGTGTTCTGTCGACCCGAATACCCAAAATGTCGCGGCGGCGTCGTATTTTGGAGCGATTATCTTTCCTTCTCATCGAAAGCACGGCTACGGTTTTGGAAAATACTATAAGGACTCGGCGGTAAAATATGGGGCCTATTGCAGCTACGATGACCGCGGCGACCTTTTTATGGACGGGACAGGTCAGAGCAGCGGCTTTGCGATGAGCGAGCTGCCGAAAGACAGTAAATCATTCGAAAGCATAACGCTCGACGCGAGCATCAATGGACCCGGCGCGATGCAGTGGAAAGGCAAAACTCTTACCGTTGCCGATCGTGGCTACGGGCAGGGAGAGTCCGCAATCATCTACCGATTCACCATTGAGGACGGCGCGGGCAGGGAAGTCAGTCAGAGCGTTTTGCAGGGTTCCAGCGCTTACGCGCAGTTTTGGGTCCAAGGCGATAGCGTCATCGGCCCGGAGTCCGGTTCGGAAGCCGGGATCGGCGTATGGAATCTTGCTATGGGTGGTCCTCCCAACAGAACTATAGCCGGAGCGCCGCCGTACGGCGTAGTCGTGAGCTTGAAGTGAGGATGACGCAGCGAACCGTCCAGCTCCGCTGCCGTTAAAGCCGCTTTTCGACGGACTCCACGCCGGACTCGACGGCCTGTTCGCCGCGCCGCAGCATGTTGACGATCCAATGAATAGTCGCATAGACGCCGATGACCGCGAAAACAAAGACGATAACGAGAAACCACGCGGCGGTCTCCGCAATGCGCACGAAGATGTGCTCCACGCTAACCCTCCCTACGAAACGTTTTTGTCACGCCTCTGCCCGGCGTGCCGCGGCTGCTAGCCTTTAAGGAACGGCGTGCCCTCGTGCGCGACCAGCAAGTCGTGCATGTCGTTGGCGTGGTCTTCCTCTTGCGCGAGGATGCCCTCAAGCATCACGCGCGTCGTCGGATCATTGTCGCCGAAGTAGCGAATGAGGTCGCGATAATGTTCGACGGCGATTCGCTCGGCGATGAGGTTCTCTTTGATCATGTCGACTAAGTTATCGGCATGGCCGTACTCCGTTGCGGAGCGTGTGGCCAGGCCCTCGGGATCGAGGTTGGGCGTTCCGCCGAGCTGATTGATGCGCTCGGCGATCTGCTGCATGTGCTGGTACTCGTCGGCGGCGTGCTCCTCGAACTCGCCCTTCACGCTCTCGCTGTCGATGCCGACCGCCGCGATGAAGTGCATCTTATAACGCAGCACGCAGACGATCTCGGTCGCCAGCGCCGTCTGAAGCAGGTCGATGGCCTGTTGCACGTCGCCCCCGTAGTTTTGGGTGAGCGCACCTTTGCCCATATGTTCGCTCGCCCGGCGGCGCAGCTCGGTAACGTCCGTCAAAAATGGTTTGCTCGTCGCGGCCATTAGCATGACTCCTTTCAAAGAGTGTCTTTACGATTTTCCCGACCTTTAAACGCGTTAAGAGGCGGGTTGGCTGCACGGGCGGGGAATCCATCGCCCGGTGGTCATCGTTGCCGCAACTTCGGTGGAGCGTAAGCCGCTTCGCCGCGCGCTGCCCCAGGCGCGCATCGTCCTGGCTGGGGTCGCCCTGGCGAACCTGCACGAAGACCTCGGCGACACGGTACTGAGCTGCGGTTTGGCCGGCGGGTTACGGCCTGGGCTTCCCACCGGCACGCTCTTGCTGCCTCGCGAAGTGCGCCGCCCCGGCGGCGCCATGCTGCGCTGCGACGAGGCGCTGGTTGAAGCCTTGGCGCAAGGCGCGCGCGCGCTCGGCGTGGAGCCCGTCTTTGATCCGCTGCTGACCGCTGAGTCTATCGTCAACGGCGATAGGCGTGCGTATTGGGCGAAACAAGGCTACGCCGGCGTGGATATGGAGTCCGGACGTTTGACTGCATCGCGCGTAGCGGCGGTGCGCGTGATCCTCGATACGCCGGAGCACGAGATTTCGGCCGATTGGGCGGTCCCGTGGCGCGCGCTGCTCAAGCCTTCGAACTGGCCGCAGGCACGCTGGCTTGCGCGCGAAGCACCCCGCGCCGCGGCATTGGCCGCCGCCGTCGTCGCGGCCTCACATCTTCCTGCGCAGGTTGCGTAGTGGGCTCCGCAGGGTAACGATTAGCAAACAGGATATAACGTCGTACATGGTCATCGAGCGCATCGACTCTCCGGCTGACGTTAAGAAGCTGCGACGCGAACAGATAGATGTCTTAGCCAGCGAGATTCGAGACCTGCTCGTCCGAACGTGCGCCGTCAACGGCGGCCACCTCGCGCCGAATCTCGGCGTCGTCGAGTTGACGCTCGCGCTGCACAAAGTGCTCGACCTCCCCACCGACAAGCTCGTCTGGGACGTCAGCCATCAAACGTACGTGCACAAGATTCTCACCGGCCGGCGCGACCGCTTCGGCACGATTCGCAAGGGCGGCGGGATCTCCGGATTCGCCATGCGCAGCGAATCGCCGTACGATCCGTTCGGCGCCGGCCACGCCAGTACGTCGGTCTCGTCGGCACTGGGAATGGCGCTGGCGCGCGACCTGATGGGTGGTAAGGAGAACGTCGTCGCCATCATCGGCGACGGCGCGCTGACCGGCGGCCTCGCCTACGAGGCGCTCAACAATGCGGGCGCGCTGCGGTCGCCCTTCGTGGTGATTCTCAACGACAACGAGATGTCGATCGCCCCCAACGTCGGCTCGATCGCCTCGTACCTGTCGGTGTTGCGCACCAAGCCGTTCGCCAACTTCGTCCGGCGCACCGGAAAGATGGTGCTCAAACGCATACCGCTGGGCCAGGCCGCCAAAAAGGCCATCGAGGGCGCCGAGATCGGCGCGATGCATTTCATCGGGCCCTCCGAGAAGACCGCAGTGATCTTCGAGGAGCTGGGCTTCCGCTACATCGGTCCGGTCGACGGCCATAACTACGACGTGCTGGTGGATGCGCTGCAAACGGCCAAGGATTTCGAACGCCCGGTGCTGCTGCACGTGCGCACCATTAAGGGAAAGGGTTACGAGCCGGCCGAGCGCGACTCGCGCACTTTCCACGGCATTGGCGCCAATGCGTTCGAGCCGTCCAACGGCAGCAAGAAGAGTAGCCCCGGCGGACGTCCCAAGTTCCAAGACGCCTTCGGCGACGCGATGATCGCCGTTGCCGAGAAAGACCCGCGCATCGTCGGCATAACCGCCGCGATGCCCGACGGCACCGGGCTTGCCAAGTTCGGCAAGCGTTTCCCCGACCGGTACTTCGATGTCGGCATCGCCGAAGCGCACGCGGTCTGTTTCGCGGCCGGCCTCGCGTCGAGCGGCTACCGGCCGATCTGCGCGATCTACTCGACGTTTTTGCAGCGCGCGTACGACCAAATCGTGCACGACGTCGTCGTGCAGGGACTGCCCGTACTCTTTTGCATGGACCGTGCCGGCTTCGTCGGCGACGACGGCCCGACGCACATGGGGCTCTACGACATCGCCTACTTGCGTACGCTTCCGGGAATGACGCTGATGGCGCCGCGCTGCGAAGCCGAGCTGCTGCCGATGATGGAGCACGCACTCTCGCTTAACGCTCCAGCGGCCATTCGCTACCCGCGCGGATCGACCAGCGGCAAGCACGAGATTCCGCTCGCACCAATCACCCACGGTAAAGCCGAAGTCTTACACTGGGGCAGTGGCGTCGCCTTAATCGCCTATGGCACCGCGACCGACATCGCATTAGACGCCCGTGTCATCCTGAGCCAGTCGAAGGATGACAAAGGCACCCTCCCGACCGTCATCAACGCCCGGTTCGCTAAACCGCTGGATGAGGCGCTCTTGATCGAGCTGGAGCGCGACCACACCCACGTCATCACCCTCGAGGAACACTCGCTGGCCGGTGGTTTTGGGACGGCGGTGGCCGAGTTCGTCTCCGACCGCGGGTTGAAGCTGCGCGTCGAACGCATCGGCGTGGCCAACGTGTTGGTACAGCACGACTCGCAGGATAAGCAGCGCGGTCTCTTCGGTTTGACCGGCGAGGCCATTGCGGCGCGCGTCAAGGCCATTCTGGCCGCCGAGCCCAGCTCAGTTCCGGTTCGCTAGCCGCGCCGGCGACCGCCGCCCGGGCGCCGTACGTTTTCGTAACGGCGGATTCGTATGATGGGTTCATGACACGAGATCTCTGGCTGCTTGCCGCCACGGCGGTATTCGCCCTCAGCGTAACCTTCTTCGCCGGCACCTACCATCCCGAGTCGTACACCGTTGCCCAGCCGCAAATAACCGTTGTGGGCGGCCCGGTCCGCTAGTAGGGCGCGCCCTGCGGGGCGGCCGGACTGACCGCCACGCCCGCATATCCCCCGTCCGGAACGGTTATCGACTGCTGCGGATGGGCGTCCGGGCCCGGATACTTATAGCGCTGCAGCAACCCGTAACCCGCGTTCTCGACCCAGGCGTGCTTCTCGCGCTTGTCGAGAGCGACGCCGAACGACCCCGGAGTGCCGGTCGCAAAAAGATTCGTCATCGTCGTCGAACCGGGTGCGAACTCGCCGCATGCCGCGGACTGATCGCAGACCAGCAGCGCGCCGCTCTTGGTCGTTTGAATCCCGCCCGGCGCCTGTAGCGTGATGCCGAGATCCACGGCCGAGCCGCTGCCGCCCATCCACTCGTTGATCCGTCCGCTTCCGGTCGGGCCGTTGAGCTTGAGGAACGTGACGTAAAGGTTCCCGTGATTATCGATCGCATCGTCAAAGGCGTAGTTCATGTTCGGGTCGCTCAACGTCGCGGTTGGAGTCGTGCTGTCGCCGGCGTAAACCTCGACCACGCCGTTGTCGCCGCTGCCGCAGCCTTGGGCGTACCCAAAGAAGTCGGTCACGTAGACCGTGCCGCTCTTATTGTCGACGGCGACGTCGGTGGCCGGACCAGCCGGATCTTGCAGTGTCTTGATCGGCGTCGTGCCGCCCGGCGCGAACTCCAGCACGCTGGAGAACGTGCTGCGGCAATCTCCGGCGACCGCGACCCATAAGTTGCCGCGCTTATCTACAAAAAGACCCTGAGGATTGGTCAGCCCGGTAATCTGACCGCAGGGCGCCCCTCCGTTGTGCTTCTGGTTATAGATGTAGACCGAGTTGTCGTAGGAGGTTACGTAGACGACGGACTTGCCGCAGCCCGACGCGTCCATCCGCGCCCGGCCGGCCGCCACGGCCGCCTGCCTCTGACCCATCACCGGACCGCCGGCGGGCAGCGGGGAGGCCCCGCCGCACCCAGCTAACGTGGGTAGAAGTAAAAAGCCCGCGGCCAAAAGCGGGGGCAGAAAACTGAGCGAGCGGCTCGGCGACATGCGACACCTCCGCAGCCTGGCTGCGACGGGCGGCCCCTAGGCACCTACGGCGACTTAAGTCGGGTTAGTTACCGCAGGCAAGCAGGGTTCCTTGACGCTCCTGGCGACGGGTGCTAAACTGCAAGCCTATGCCCCGGGGCGCATGATAGCCGCCAAAAAAGAAGGGCGAGACACCTCCGGCTAACGGAGCCCGTGTTTCGTCTTTTTGGTGTGCCCGCAAGTCTATCGCACCCGCCGCAATCATTAATTGTAGATTATCCGCACAGAGAAAGAGAGTAATGGCGAAGACGACAGCTCCGAAGTCCGCGTCCAAAAGTCCCGCGGAGTCTGTCCCCAGCCCGACTCGAGTCAGTAAAGCAAGGTCCAAGCGTTCGGCATCCAAGGGTGTCGACGGCAACGGCGCGTCGACGGTCATGCCGGCGACTTTTCCGATGCCGACGGGCGCTTTCACCATCGAGCAGCGGCCCGAGCCGGGTCCCAAGCGCGAGCGATACACGTTCGCGAAGATCCCGCACGTCCTCGAGATTCCCAATCTCATCGAACTTCAGAAGGCTAGCTTCGACTGGTTCAAGACCGAGGGGCTGGCCGAGGCCTTCGCCTCGATCTCGCCCATTAAAGATTTCACCGGCAACCTAATCCTGGAGTTCGGCGAGCACTCGCTGGGCGAACCCAAGTATTCCATCGAGGAATGCCGCGAGCGCGACATGACCTATAGCGCCCCGCTGCGCGTTCGCGTTCGTTTGATTACCGCCGAGTCCGGCGAAATCAAAGGCATCCCCGACCAAGAGATCTTCATGGGCGACTTCCCGCTGATGACCGACAAGGGAACGTTCATGATCAACGGCGCCGAGCGGGTGATCGTCAGTCAGCTCGTGCGCTCGCCGGGCGTTTACTATAGTCAAGACGTCGACACCAATTCGCGCCCGACGTACAACGCGACGATTATTCCCAACCGCGGCGCGTGGATCGAGTTCGAGACCGATAACGGCACCAAGAACGACGAAACCGAAGGCACCATCGGCGTTCGCATTGACAAGAACCGCAAGATTTACGTCTCGACCTTCGTGCGCGCGCTCTCGCGTCCCGACCTCGGCCTCAACTGGGAGACCGACGAGGCGATCCTGAGCCTCTTTAACGACAGTCCGTTGGTCCGCAACTCGATCGAGAAGGACAAGGACATCAAGACGCGCGAGGACGCGCTCAAGGAAATCTACAAGAAGCTGCGTCCCGGCGAGCCCGAAAACGCGGAGAATGCCGAGAAGCTGCTCGAGTCGCTCTTCTTTGACGAGAAGCGCTACGATCTCGCCGGCGTCGGCCGCTACAAGCTCAACGGCAAGTTCCACTACCGCATCGAGAACCGGGATCCCGACGATCGCGTCGAGCGTCCGTATATCGTGATCGACGAATATGCCGATGCCGGCCTCGAGATGCCGCCGATGAACTCGAAGTGTCTGACGCGTGCCGACATGATCGCGGTGATTCGCCGTCTGATCAAGGTCGCGACGGGCATCGTTCCCAAAGACGACATCGACCATCTCGGCAATCGCCGCGTGCGTTCGGTCGGCGAACTGCTGCAGAACCAGTTCCGCGTCGGTCTGCTTCGTCTCGAGCGCGTCGTGCGCGAGCGTATGACGGTGCAAGACATCGAAACGGTCACGCCGCAAGCGCTGATCAACATCCGTCCGGTCGTCGCCGCAATCAAAGAGTTCTTCGGCTCGTCCCAGCTCTCGCAGTTCATGGACCAGACCAACTCGCTGGCCGAGCTGACGCATAAACGGCGCCTCTCCGCGTTGGGCCCGGGCGGCCTCTCGCGCGAGCGCGCCGGCTTCGAAGTGCGCGACGTCCACCACTCGCACTACGGCCGCATTTGTCCGATCGAGACGCCGGAAGGCCCGAACATCGGTCTGATCGGTTCGCTGGCGACCTACGCGCGCGTCAACAAGTTCGGCTTCCTCGAAACGCCGTACCGCGTCGTACGCGAAGGCATCGTTACGGACGAGATCGTCTATCTCACCGCCGACCGCGAAGACGAGTACATCGTCGCACAGGCCAACACGCCGGTCGATCCCGAGTCGGGCAAGATCATGTCGGAGTCGGTTATCTGCCGCTACGCAGAGGAGTACATCGAGGAGCCGGCGGCCCGCGTTCAGCTGATGGACGTGTCGCCCAAGCAAATCGTCTCGGTCGCGACGGCGCTCATTCCGTTCCTCGAGCACGACGACGCCAATCGCGCGCTCATGGGCGCCAACATGCAGCGCCAAGCCGTTCCGCTGCTGCGCCCCGATGCGCCGATCGTCGGCACGGGCATGGAGTATCGTGCCGCCAAGGACTCGGGCAGTCTCATCGTTGCCGAACAGGCCGGCACGGTGACCGCCGTCGACGCGCAGAGCGTCACGCTCCAGAACGACGAGGGCGTCGATCATACCTACGACCTGCTCAAGTTCGTTCGCAGTAACGCCGGCACGTGCATCAATCAGCGGCCGATCGTCGCAGTGGGCGATCGTGTCAGCGCCGGTCAAATCATCGTAGACGGACCGTCGTCGGATCAGGGCGAGCTGGCCCTAGGGCAGAACGTGCTGGTCGCGTTCATGCCGTGGGAAGGCTACAATTACGAAGACGCCATCCTCATCAGCGAGCGCATGGTCAAGGAAGACCGCTTCACCTCGATTCACATCGAGGAGTACGAGTGCGAAGCGCGCGATACTAAGCTGGGCCCCGAAGAGATCACGCGCGACATTCCCAACGTTGGTGAAGATGCGCTCAAGGATCTCGACGAGCGCGGCATCATTCGCATCGGCGCCGAGGTTCGTCCCGAGGACATCCTCGTCGGCAAGGTCACGCCCAAGGGCGAAACCGAGCTGACCGCCGAGGAGCGGTTGCTGCGCGCCATCTTCGGCGAGAAATCGCGCGAAGTTCGCGACACCAGCCTCAAAGTACCCCACGGCGAGAAGGGCAAGATCATCGACGTCAAGGTCTTCTCGCGCGAAAACGGCGACGAACTCTCGCCCGGCGTCAACCATCTGGTCCGCGTCTACGTCGCGCAGAAGCGTAAGATTCTGCAAGGCGACAAGATGGCCGGACGCCACGGCAACAAGGGCGTCATCGCTAAAGTGCTGCCCGAAGAGGACATGCCGTACATGGAAGATGGCTCGCCCGTCGACATCGTGCTCAACCCGCTCGGCGTACCGTCGCGCATGAATCTGGGACAGATCATGGAGACGCACCTGGGCTGGGCGGCGCGCATGCTCGGCATGAGCGTGGCGACGCCGGTCTTCGACGGCGCGCACGCCGAGGACATCGCCGAGTGGCTGCAAGACGCCGGTATGCCGGCCGACGGCAAGACCTGGCTTCGCGACGGTCGCAGCGGCGAGCGTTTCTCGCGTCCGATCACCGTCGGGTTGATCTACATGCTCAAGCTCGCGCATCTTGTCGACGATAAGATCCATGCGCGTTCAACGGGCCCATACTCGATGATCACGCAACAGCCGCTGGGCGGCAAGGCTCAGTTCGGCGGACAGCGCTTCGGCGAAATGGAGGTCTGGGCGCTTGAAGCGTACGGCTCCGCCTACACGCTGCAAGAGCTGCTCACCGTCAAGTCCGACGACGTCGTCGGACGCGTAAAGACCTACGAAGCGATCGTCAAGGGCGAGAACGTAATGGAACCGGGCGTTCCGGAATCGTTCAAGGTGCTTATCAAAGAGCTCCAGTCGCTCGCGCTCGACGTCAAGGTGCTCACCGAGAATCGCGAAGAGGTCGAGATTCGGACGCCCGAAGACGAGATGGCCGAATCCGAGCGTCGCGAGTACGGATTGCTCATGGGCGACGAACAGGCAGCAGTTTCGCAGACCGTCGTAGCGACGCGCGAAGCAACGGCTGAAGCGGTGCCCGAGGCCGAGCAAGAAGTCGAGGAAGAGGAAGAAGAGGAGATCGACGACAGCAAGCCGCTCGATGCGACTGCTCCGATTCCAGTGCCTCCGCCGCCGGTACGCGGTGCCGAAATCGAACCCGAAGAAATCTTCGCGGAAGAGGAAGAAACTCCGGAAGAAGAGGTCGAGGGTCCGCAAGGCTACGAGCTGGAGGAAGAAGACGAAGAGCCGACTTACGAGGACGAGAAGCCTTCGTACGAAGGCGACGAAGAAGAGGCGCCCTACACAGAACCCAACACCGAAGAAGAGTTCTAACCAGGCCGCGCTTCACGAACCTCACGCTAATGTGAAAAGGAGAGGCCCCGCCAACCGCGGGGCCTCTTTCTATCCTTGCGGTTAGAAACGAGAGGTCAGAACGAAGCTCGACCGGAAGGCGCTCTCTTGCTAACGCGCTTTTTCTGAAAGGAGATGCTTGCAATGTTACGTTGCATCGCACTCATAACAACCCTTGCGTTAGGGCTTAGTGCTGCAGCCTCTGCCTGCACCGGTATCCGGCTGATTGCCAAAGACGGAACCGTAGTAGTTTCTCGCACCCTCGAGTTTGGACTCGACCTGCAGTCGAAGATCGTCGTGATTCCGCCTGGGACCAAACTCACTGGGTCGCTGCCGAATAACGCGAGCGGCATCTCATACGTGGCCAAGCACGGGTTTCTCGGCGCCAACGCGTTTGGATTGCCCATAATCATTGATGGCCTCAACGACCGGGGCCTATACGTCGGTGAGTTCTTTTTTCCCGGCTATGCCGGCTATACCGACGTGACGCCCGAGAATGCGTCGCGAGCGATGGGCGGCTACGAATATAGCGATTGGATTCTCGCGAACTTCTCGACGGTCGCCGAGCTAAAAGCGGCTTACGACCGGGTAGCGCTAGTCTCGACGGTGGTTCCGCAAATGGGTATCGCGCCGCCGGTGCATTTTCGCGTCGTTGACGCGACGGGCGCCTCGGTAGTCATCGAGCCGATCGACGGCAAGCTACGTTTATACGACGATCCCCTCGGCGTCATTACCAACTCGCCGACGTTCGATTGGCATCTTACCAATCTCAGTAACTACGTCGGCTTGCGCCCGATGATGGAGCATCCGGTAACGCTGGGTAATGGCTACACGGTGCAAAGCTTCGGCCAAGGCTCGGGTTTCTACGGACTTCCGGGCGACTTTACGCCTCCATCCCGCTTCGTGCGAGCCGTCGCCTATCAGCAGACCGCCGTACAGCCGGCCACGGGCGCCGATGCGGTGCAGCAGTCCTTTCACATCCTCAACAACTTCGACATCCCCGTCGGCGCGGTGCGCGACGTCGTGCAAGGCAAGTCGATCGACGAATACACCCTCTGGACGAGCGCCGCAGATCTGAAGAACCTGCAGTTTTACTTCCGCACTTTCAGCGATCAGTCGCTGCGTAGCGTTGACGTGGCGAAGACGCTGGCGGCCGGCGCCCAGGTTCGCGAACTTCCGATGGAATCTGGAGCGACCACGCCAATAACCCCCGCTTCGGGGCAGTAGGTCAAAAAAAGGGGGGCCCCGCGCCGCGGAGCCCCCTTTCTCGCTAGTGCTTCGTGCAGGTCGTCGTCACGCTGACGACTCGGCCGGTTTTCGTTTCGGTGAACGAAGACGAACCGGTGGTTTTGGTGTTGCTGACTTTGGTTACGACATTGTCGGTCTGGCTCTTGATGTCGGGACCGCTTTCAAAGCCGGTGTCGTGCCACGACATCTGATCGCCGGTCCAGCCTTTGGAGAACGAGAGACCGTAGGCACCTCCGTCACCGTAGGTGACGTCAACCCAACGCTTCGAATCGGGATCGTACGTAATCTTATCCCAGGTCGAGAGTTTGCGCGTGATCCACGAGTTCGTTGCGACCGTGGAGACTTCGTCGAGCCAATAGCCGCTCGGATCCATGGTGTAGGTCGACGTCGTCACGTACGCTGCCGGACGGCGCGCGCTCTTAGTGTGACACGTCCACGTGCCGACCATGAACTCCATGGACGAGAAGTTCGGCTTGTTCGGCGCGGGGATCGGGGTGCTCTCGACTTGCGCCGGAGCATACGCGGGAAAGGCGGCCGCAAATAAAATTGCAAGTGCGGCAACAAAGCCGGGTAAACGCATGAAAAAACCTCCTGATGTGAACAGCAGCACGGCCGTAAAGCCGTTGGAATGGAAGTTTTTGTCAGCATCCTCACGCACGCCTGCCTTCTGGCCCGGCGAACGAGGAGGGGTGCAGGTGCGGCAGGTGCAGGTGCGGCATCGGAGCGCGCCGCATTCATGCGCGTTCCGGCCCCTTGCATTAGGGTCCGGTATTAGCTGCTGTTGTGAAGGTTTTAATCATGGTCAAGAAATGCGCAGGACTGATCCTGATCCTCGCGCCGTTTGTCGCGTGCGCCGGAGGAAGCGGATCGGTAACCCCTGTTTCGGCTGTCGCCGTTCCCGACGTGGCCCTGCCGCTGGGCCAACTCCACATCGAACCTTACGCGATCGTCTTTACGCGCCGGGCGACGGGCACGCAGACGATCCGTGTCTCGCAGCCCGGTTGGCACGGCCACTACAAGATGACCACCACCTGCAACCTCGTCTCGGTAACGCTGCGAAAGTACGGGCCGGGAAGCGTCTCGTTTTGGGATGCCGCCCGTACCGGCCACGGCAAAGAGCGTTGCAGCATCACGTTCGTTGGGAGCCACGGTCCAAGGGGGACCAACTCCGTAGAGATAAGGGTTCTCCGAAGCAAATAGCCCCGGAGAACAACATGAGCACGCTTCCAAAAATCGGCATCGTCGGTACGGGACGCATGGGCGCCAACAT
>CAZMPP010000039.1:0-14667 GCA_964568035.1 uncultured bacterium | reverse complement strand
GGTAATGCGCAACGTCAGCTTTTCGGTTCCGCGAATGATCGTCAGTTCCGATTCGCGGCCGATTTGATCGCCGGTCAAGAGCTTGTGCAGGGCGTCAATGGACGGAATCGGCTGGCCTTGAAACTCCACCATGACGTCGTTTTCACGCAAGCCCGCCTTGGACGCGGGACTGCCTGCCGGAACGGAAATCACCAGCACGCCGCTCGAAACGGGCAGTTGATAAAAGCGCACCACCTTTCGCGCGATTGGAACGTTCTGTCCGCCCACGCCGATATAGCTGCGACGAATCTTGCCTTCCTTGATGAGCCACGCGGCGACGAATTTCGCGGTATCAATGCCAATCGCAAAGCAGAGGCCTTGTCCGGGAAGCACTGCGGTATTGACGCCGATAACCTCCCCGTCGGCGGTGACGAGCGGGCCGCCGGAGTTTCCGGGATTGAGCGCCGCGTCGGTCTGAATGATGTTGTCCATCAGCCGGCCTGACTGCGAGCGCAGCGAGCGGCCGAGCGCGCTGACGACGCCGGCCGTTACCGTGTAGGCGAGGCCGAACGGATTGCCGACCGCGACGACCAGCTGCCCGGGGCGCAGCATGGACGAATCGCCGAGGGACGCGTGGGCAAGATCCGGTGCGTCGACACGCAGCACGGCGAGGTCGGAGTGCGGGTCGTCACCGATGAGCGTCGCGGGAAGCTCGCGGCCGTCAAGGAGGGATATCCCAATCCGCTGCGCCTCGTGAACCACGTGGCTGTTAGTGAGAACAAAGCCGTCGGGCGTAAAAACAAAGCCGCTGCCGTTGCCGCCGCCGCGTCCGTTACGGACCTCGACGCTGACGACCGCCGGGCTCGCGCGCTCGGCCGCCGCGGTAACCGCCTGAGAATACGGATCGAGCGGCCGCACGTCGGCGGCTGAAACGAGAGAAAGAACCATTCCGGTCTCTCCAAAACGGCGCGCGACTTCCGGGTTTCGCGAAGGGGGCAGCCGCCGAGCGCCCCGAAACGGAGTCGCTTCGCGCCCAGATGGCGGAATTGGTAGACGCGCTGGTTTCAGGTATCAGTGGTGGCAACACCGTGGGGGTTCGAGTCCCTTTCTGGGCAGTTTCGACCCGAGCGCAAAGGCTTGGGATCTCCGCTTATCGTTCTGCGAGGAACGCCCTCAGAGCCGCGATCGTCGCGGCGGGGTTCTCATCCATCAGCCAATGACCGGAATCCGGAATCACGCTCGTTCGCACATTTACCGCGACGGCTCTCGCGAATGCAGGCATCAGTGGCGCGAACGATTTTTCGCCGCCCATCGCCAACACGGGCATTAGCGGAGGCGTCTTCGCGAATGCCGCGTCGGCGAGCGCATCTGCGTCAAAGTCTTCGAAATACGTAAAGCCGGCGCGCATGGTCCCGGCTGCGCATAGGATGCGGCGATTGCGGCACGTTTGATGCTGCCGATTCTTTCGGGATGAAACGCAAATCTGTTCCAGAGCCCATCGAGGCAAATTCGTTCGCGTCCTGCCGTGAGCCGCTCTGCAGACGTTCCGAAAAAATGAAAGTGCTACGTTCCCGGAAACAACAGCACCGTCTGCCACGGACCGACCCCCGGGATCGGCCCGTCCATCAGTGCAAGTTTCGTGACATCGCTGCGAAATTGCGCGGCGTAGCAGTAGCGCGTGTTATCATGATCCGGAGGCACAAGCCGTGACCGATGTGATATTAGAGGCAGTGCGACTCGTTAGCCGGCCGGCCATTCGTACCGTCAAAGCGCCGAGCGAGCCGACGCGTTGATCGAAGCCAACGAGCTGGAAGAGGTTCCGCTGTTTGCCGGTGTGACGCCGGCGTTGCGGGCTTTGATTGCTTCGCGTTCCGCCGAGATCGTGGTGGCGCCCAGGGAATGGGTCACACGCGAAGGCGATCCCGCGTACTTGTGGGTCGTGCTTTCGGGGGAGGTTGAACGCGTACGGATCATGAGTGGCCAAGAGACGCAGTCGACGACGTTTGATCCGACGGAATTCTTCGGCGAGTTTTCGGTCATTCTCGGCACCGAGTCGTTCATTTCGATTCGCGCGCTGCAGTCATCGCGGTTGATGCGCTTGGATCCGGCCGACCTGCATTTGCTGATTACCGAGTCCAAAGAAGCCGCTGCTTTTATGGCTCAGACGCTGATCCGTCGCGTGTCGATTTTTGGTGAAGGGTATGGGACCTACGGCGCGCGGCAGGCGGTCGTGATCGGAACCGATCTGGACGCGGCATCGCACGCCATTCGCGACTTTTTGTCGCGGAACCAGGTGGCGTTCGAATGGCTTGACCTCGACGATTCCGTCGACACGGAGTTTATTGCGAAGCTTGGCGTCGACACGTCGTCGTGCCCGCTGGTGCGACTCGCCGATGGGCGCACTCTCGTAAACCCGGAGCTTCAAGTCCTCGCTGAAGCCCTGGGCCTTCCCATTGCGCCGCGATTTGGCGAATACGACGTCGTAATCGTCGGCGGCGGGCCGGCCGGGCTTGCAGCAGCAGTGTACGGAGGTTCCGAGGGTCTTGCGACGATTTTGATCGAGCAGAGCGCGCCCGGTGGGCAAGCCGGTACGTCGTCGCGCATCGAAAACTATCTTGGATTTGTGAGTGGAATTTCCGGCGGCGAACTCGCGCATCGCGCACTGCAGCAAGCCAAACGGCTCGGCGCTGAGATCCTGGTCACGCAGAGCGTGCTTGAAATCCGGCCGAACGGAACCGAGTTTGCCGTGGCGCTATATGGAGGAACGGAGATTCGCGCTCGCAGCGTGGTGCTGGCAACCGGCGTGGCCTGGCGGAAGCTCGCCACGCCCGGTGTCCACGCTTTCGTCGGGCGTGGGGTATTTTACGGTGCGTCGCGCGGCGAGGCGTACTCCGTTCGCGGGAAGGACATATTTCTCGTCGGCGGTGGGAATTCGGCGGGACAAGCTGCGATGTTCTTTTCGCGTTACGCTCGTAGCGTGACAATTATGGTTCGCGGCAACGGAGTCGAGCGAACGATGTCACAGTATCTAATCGATCAGATTCGTTCGGTGCCGAACATCAGGGAGGAACCCCACACGACCCTCGAAGCGGTTGGTGGGGACGCGCGTTTGGAGCGGATCGTTACTCGCTCCAGCCTTTCGGGTACGGAACAGGAACGCTCAGCGCACGCGGTGTTTATTTTTATTGGAGCGGATGCGGAGACCGCGTGGCTTCCGGAGGCCCTAGAGCGAGATCAGCACGGCTACATTCGCACGGGTCGTGACATCGAAGATTGGCGGTTGGCGAGAAAACCATATCCGCTTGAAACCAGCATCCCCGGAATCTTCGCCGCCGGTGACGTGCGAAGCTCGTCCGTCAAGCGCGTCGCATCGTCGGTCGGCGAAGGGAGCATCGTGATCTCGTATCTTTATCAGTACTTAGAATCGCCACTTGTGCGATAAGGCTAGGCCGCGTTTGGCTACTTTCAGTTGCCAGACGTCGAATCGGGCGATCCGGGTAGCGACAAGTGGGCGATCGCCAATACTAAAGGCCTCGTCAACACCAGCCTGCCGCCGGACGTCGAGCTCGCCGCCGGATGGATGCGTGCATCGCTGCGCTCGGGCGATCGGCCGCGCAGGACGGGATCACAGCGCTGATGGCGCGCGGTTTTCGCGAGCCCGGAGAGGTCGAGAATCGGCTCGGATACTACCTAGGCCAAATCGCGCGCTAGGCCGACGCTCGATGCGATTAGCTTAAACGTTTGCTCGATGCTTAACGTCGCGTCGTCTTGCGAAAAGCGGCGTGACGTGAGAGAATAATGCTGACGAACCAGGCGCGTGGTCCTTATGGACGGCGTCTCTGTACCAATTAACGCTCCATTTATATCTTTTTAACTTCCACAAGGAGTGACATGCAGCAACTTTTACACACGTATCGTCAATCGATCGTCATCGCAGCCGCCGCACTCACCGCCGCGTGCTCGAACTCGGCAGCGACCACGGGGATCCCGGACATCGCGGGTCTCCCGGCGTCGCTCACCGTGCCGGCAGTAAACGTACAATATGCGAGCCTCGACTATCAGAACAAGTCCGGCCAGCCGATTACGACCTTCCTTACCGGTATTCGCGGCGACAACATCAGTGGGATGTACATGAAGAGCAACGGACGCGACCGCGGATTCATGTACCATCCGAGCAACCAGCAGTTCGACCCGATCGATTATCCCGGTGCCTATAATACGACTCCCTACGGCCCCTCGTTCGGACCGATCGGCTCGTATCGGGCGGTCGGGAGTTATACACTTCCAAACGAGAAGCTCAACTACGGGTTTTTCTATGACGCTTCCAAGCCGAAGAACCAGCGCTTCGTGAGAATCAACTATCCCGGTTCGACCAACACGATTCCGCACAGCACGTATCGCAATTTGATCGTGGGCAACTGGGACAAACTAAAAACGGGCAACTCGGATTTCTTGAACTATCCTACCGTCGGCCGCGGCTTCACCTACGATCTTCGGACCCAGACGTATAAAATCTTCAGCGTTCCCAAATCGAAGAGCACGACGTGCTACGGTGTCATCGACGGCGCGATCGCCGGGGGATATACCAAGCCGCGCGGCATTCACGTGACGCACGCATACGTCTACGACTCGTCTTCGAGCACGCTTTACTCCTACGACCATCCGGGGTCGGTGATAACGCATTTTGAAGGCATCGCGATCAACGGAAAGCGTGGTGATTACTCGTTGACCGGTGATTGGGTAGCCTTAAACGGTACCGTTCACGCGTTCTATATCGCGATGAAAGGCTGGAAGTACCAACTGCCGGTCGATATCGCGTATCCGACCGGACAGACGTCGGGCAACTCGGTCTATTCGCAAGACGGACTGACGCAAGTAGTCGGCGTCTATAATACGGGAAGCGGTCCCACGGGCACCAACGGGTTCATCGCGTACCTGCACTAACCATGACCATGAATCGGCGAGCAACGTCGTGCTCGTGCACGGTCTTTATGCGGACGGGTCGTGCTGGAGCGGCGTCATCAAGCGACTCCACAGACCCACCGTACTGGTGGCTCATTCCTACAGGGGGGATGGTCGCCACGCAGGGCGGGCGTCGCGCCCGACGCAGGCGAAAACTACCCCGTTAGCGGCGAAATTTCCGACGCCTCCCGCCGTTTCGGGCTTTGTCGTCCGCGACGGTCTCGAACTGCTCGGTGAAAGCGCCTTCTTGAATGACTTCGCAAATGGGGTCGAGCGGCAAAGGCGCGATTATTAGACGCGGTTGAGGCTGCAAATGCCGTAGCGCTGCCGGCGACGGCAAAGACGACCGTCGCCGCCTGGCGTAAGCCATTCTGGTACGCCGTCTCGAAGCAGGACCGAACGATCGATCCGGATTTGGAGCGCTTTATGGCACGGCGCATGAACGCAACGACGATCGAGGTGGACGCCGGGCACCTTTCGTTAGTCAGCCATCCGGAGAGGATCGCGAATCTTATAATGAATGCTGCCGGCCGCGGCACGTGAGCACCTATGACGTCTTCGTAGCAAAGCGCGTCAGCGCGGTCATCGACGGAACAACGTAGTACGCGCCCGTCACCGGCTTGGTGTATCGCGTTAGCGCATCGCGAACTCCATCTTCGGTGCCGGCCATACGTTCGAGCATTCGCTGGAGCCGCGATTGCTCGCAACTAAAGCCGACGAAGATCGTCCCGTAGTCAACGACGTCCCCATAGGGCACGTTGCGCCGGAAGATGTCGCGCTCGACCCCGTCGACGACGTCCTTGGCCCGGGATACGTGCGAATCCGGCGTCACGCGCTCTCCCTCAAACTCGACGCTGTCGCGTTTGGTCCGGCCCATCGCGCGTTCTTGTTCCGAGGCGCTCAGCTTGAGCCACGATTCTTGGTGAGGCCACTGCTGAAAGAGTAAAATGCTCGCTCCGGCCCCCGGGCGGTCTGGCGGAACCAGGGCAACGTCGGGGGCTTCCATCAGCGACGGATTTTCCGTCCCATCTTCAAAACCGGTAAGGTCACGGCTATGCCGGTACGCCCATCCCGTTAACCGCCGCTCGAGCGTCGCGATCGTCTTGAACGACTCGATCACGTCGCGCCCCTCATCCCAGAGAATGTCGTAGGTAGCGCCGGCCATCCAGAGCCACAAATCTGCCTGCGTCGCGGGCATCGTGAAGCCGTCCGGACCAACGATGGGCGTATCGAATGCCCGCGCATCGGACGGCGTGTCGCCGGGCGCGACCGCCCGCCACAGTTCAGGCCGGAATCCGGTTACCAGATTCATTCCGCCGACCGTCGTGCGCGGCTCGTGAAGATTGGCAGCCGCTTGAACGAGCACGTGCTCAGAGGTGCTGGGAAGCTTCGAAAACTCAAGAAAGAGATGCGCGGCATCGCCTAGTGCGAAAATGCCCGTCTGCGGCCATGTCATTGGGCTAGGCTTTGTTTGCATGCGGCACGTGCCCTGTACCCGGGTCTACCGTGACGTGCGGCGATCAATCGCGAGCATTCTCATCCGGGGAAGAGCTTGCGAACCGTCGAAAGCTACGTTAACAACTCTTTTTCGAGGGAAGGTATTTCTATGAATTCCCGGTCTATTTTAGTTTTTTGCCTCGTCATAACGCTCGCCGCATGCTCGCCTTCAAACGGTGCTACGACGGTGCCGGCCGCGTTGGCCGACCAGCGAACTGTGGGCGCCGCGTCGCTCGACGCGATCCTCGATGCAGCCCCGGAGGCATCCGAAGGTCACATGGTATTTCACAAGATGTTAATTCGGCCCGACGTAAACGCTCCAGCATTTCTCATCAACTTCGTTGCCGACGGCCCGAATCAAGGCGGAGTTCCATGCATCAACTGCGTGAACGGAGCGTCGACTTCCGATAACGTCGGCATGACGGGGCCTTCGAGCTACGTCGTATCGAACTTCGTGTGGCAGTACGAAATATCGTTTACCGACATAAGTTATAAGGGAAGCTGTAAGCTGGCGTGGGCCATTACCGCGGGGAAGAAAACCGTCGACAGTTTTTCGCATACGCTCAACATTCCCAGCGAAGGAGGCTTCGTGCTCTATGCTATCGCCAGGAATCGACCCAAGTACTCGGGGCCCGCGACGTTGACCGGCAAGGTCACCTGTGGGAAGGGCTCGCAATCGTTGCAAGTTCCGCTGCAGTTCCAATAGCGAGGGCGCTTAGTCGCTTGGTAGTGGTTCGGGCGTCGCCAAAGGCTCGTTGTCGCAAATCGCCAAGGTTAGACGTTGACGGAAAGATGGCGGCCGCCATCTTCATCTCCTCTGGGGTAAGACCTCCCGGCGGTAGGGAGGCGAGGAAAAGGAAAAGATGATGCGATCCACCCCCCGAGCACTTGCTCCCAACCTTTCGCCCAATATTGGCGATCCGGGCAACGCCGAACGCATTACGGCTAATCTCTCCGCGGAGATCAGCGAACAGCTGCACCGCGTAGCCGAGCGTTGCCGGGTTAGCGAGAGCGCACTAGTCGAAATCGCGTTGCGAGATTTGTTCCGCCGTGTTGGGCCCGACGCTCTCTCCACGTTTCTGCGCGAACGAGGCGGCTGTTTACGACGACGCAGATCGTGACCGCCAACGGAGCGGTCAAGGATCTGGCGACCCTGCTCGCCGCGATCGATGATGCAGCCGGCGATCCGGCAACGCATGACCGACTCCTTGAGGTCCTCGTCGGAATCACGACCGTATTCTCTAGCGCCGCGTTGTTCAAAGGATATGCCGGCGGCCCACTCGTCATCACATCTTCGCGGGGATTAGACGCTCGACAGGCGCGTTCGTGGATGCGCTGGCCGCTTCGACGGCTGTTTATCCGCATGCGACCATGCCGGCTCTTAGACCCTTCAGGTTCGCCTCGGAAGGCCCTCGCGATTCCATTTTCGTTGGGAGACAGGCGATGGATCGTGGTAGCCCCGGTGCAGGCTTCGAAGCTCCCAATCGAATACGAATTTTTTCTTCGGGCCGTCGAGAGCATCACGATTCCATCGGATACTTCCGAGGGCCCTGCCGACTGGTTCATTCGCACGAATGGCTTCGAGCCCGCAATCGTCAACTTCGCTCTCGCCGAAGATCTCGATCGCCGAGTTGTCGACGCGCTTTCCTCCCGGGGATGGCCTTACGAGCGGATCGCGAGTTATACGATGTTGGCCCGGCGGCTGCGAGATTCGGTTCCCGACGTCGTCGTCGTCGACGTCGCCCGGCTGCAGGATCCTATTTCCGCAATCACAAGCATTCACCGGATAGCCGATTGCGGTGCATTGCTTGTCCTAGCGTTTCATCCGGCCGGTTTTGAGCGTCAATGCTACCAAGCCGTGGTCGACCGATTCTTACCATCCGAGGCTTCGTCGGCATCGATCTTCAAGACGATCAAAGGGTTAGCCGGCGAAGCGGCGATTTTGCAGCGAACCTTCACGGGTGACGAACGCACGGTGCTTAGGAGATCTGCTGCGGGAAAGTTTGGATATCGAGAACTCGCGGAATTCGCTGTAGAAGAGGCCTCCGCTATCATGCGCGGGTGGGCGAGTTGCTTCTTGCTCAATGATGGTGGCGCCGTGTACCGGGCTGAATGCCCACGCTCGTCCCAACCGGTCATGCGTACGATTCCAAAAACGTTTCTTACGGGCGCATGCGCCTTCGAAGCGGTTTCGACGCCCGGGTTTGTCGAGGAGCTGACCGACGATCCCGCAGACCGCAGGGCGCTGCTGGACATGCAGCCCGCTTCCTCAGCGACGGTAACGCTAATATCCGATGACGGACGACACCGCGGCGTTTTGGTCGCCTGCTCGATCGAGGGAACGGTCAAGTCGCGTTCGTTCGATGCCCTCGAGTGTCTCTCGGAAATCGTCGCCCAGCGAGCGCTGGAACTGCAGCATACGGTCCAACAAATTCCGGAGTTCCGAACCCGGAATTGTTGGGAGAGCCTACGAGAACGCCTACTCACCATAGAAGTATATCGATCGAAAGGCTGCGTCGTACCCTGGCGTTACCGGCAGTTTACCGACCTGCATGGTTTACTGACGCTAAATCTTCACGAGGACGATCCGGTTCTTCAAAAGGCCGATGGTCCGCTCGGCCGCTCGTCGCTTGCGGAGATTTCACGCAATCGCGCGCAAGGTGCTCCATTCTTCGCCGCGAGCATAGACTTCGATTCGTCGTCGATGAACTTCGCGACGCAAGGGTTTTCAGCTCCGATCTTCTTGAATCGCTCGGGTCCGACGTCGACGATCGTTGCTGCCGGGCGGGTTACGACGGGAACCGCGACGTTGCATTCGGCCTCGGACGTGGTGGTTTGTGACAGCGCACTGTGGGGCTGGCTCAGCAGCCGGCTCGGAGCGGTGGAAAATCTACACTCCGCTCTGGACCGGGAGATGCCGGTGGGACTGGCTTCGATTATTACGCTGGATTAGAGGCGAGAGCCGAACAAATTCGCTAGTGCCGAACGCACGTGCTCGATATCGATTTCCACTTCCGCTGATCGCCGTTCGAATCGCCGGCTGGTTGTCGAGTCGCCATTTCTGCGCGAGCGCGCCATCAGACGGGCGAGCAGTTCGCGGCGTTCCTCGAGGGCGCGAAGCGAAGCGCGTAATGCAGACTCGAGAAGCTGTTCGTCCGTGGAAAGCACCGAGTGCCCGCTAGATGCATCGCCGCTGCGGCATTTGAAACGAAGTACGGCCTCTTCATCAAGTTCCCAAAGCGTTCCGCCGCAGTCGGGGCAAGTGTAGATCGAGCGATTTCCGGCGTAACGCTCGCCTCGCGGCGTAACATTGGGGGGCGCGATGGAAAGCGGGCGAGACATCCACTGTCGAATCGCCTCAACGAGTCGCTCGGGAGGAAAGACGCCGTCGGCCGCCCCGGCCTTGATGGCGCTATTCGGCATGCCGGCATATTGAGCATCATCGGGATCTTGAACGAACGTGGCCCCTCCCGCTTCGTGGATTGAAATGAGACCGGCAACGCCGTCGTCGAGGGTTCCGGAAAGCAGCACCCCACATGCGCCCGAGCCAAAACTCATCGACGCACTTCGAAATAACACGTCGATCGAAGGACGATGATTGTTTTCGGCCGGCCCGTCCAGCACTCGCATTACTTCGGTCTGCAATACGAGGTGATGATTCGGAGGTGCGACGAAAATGCGGCCGGGAGCTATCGGGGCGCCGTCGATCGCGTGAGTCGCGAAAAGCGCACCCGCTCGATTTAGAATGTGCGGGAGCGCCGAAACGCTCGCCGGCGGGACGTGCGTCGTTATGAAGACGGCTGCTGGGAACTCTTTTGGAAACGCTCCCGCAATCTTTAGCAGAGGATCTAGAGCGCCGGCGGATCCCCCAATGCAGACCGCGGGGAATTTGGGAACGCGATTATCCACGTCAAAGGCGTTGTTCCCGGGTTGGATAAAAACACCCCATGGCCGCCCAAAATAATCCGGACGAGCCCTATCTCGTCGTGATCGGAGCCTCGGCCGGCGGCATCGAAGCGCTAGAACGCCTGGCGGGGGCACTACCCGAAGATTTCCGCGCACCGCTGGTTGTCGCGCAACATGCGGATCCCAATTTTCAGAGCCATCTCGGCGACATACTGCGCCGGCAAACGCGCTTGCAGGTCATTAACGTTACAGAGCGGGGCGAAGAGCTGGTGCCGGCGACGATTTACCTCGCTCCGGCGGGCGAGAACGTAACCGTGCGCGGCACGCGCGTTAGCGCGAGCGGCCGGCTCCGCGGGCACCCGATTCCGTCGATCGATGCGCTCTTCATTAGCGCCGCCGAAAGTTATAGCGACCGCGTCATAGCGCTGATCCTTACCGGAATGGGTACCGACGGTGTGGCGGGTGTGCGCGCCGTTAAGGAAAGCGGAGGCACGGTGTTGGTGCAAGAGCCCGAGTCGGCCGCGTTTCCCGCATTGCCGGCCGCGATTCCGCTTAGCCACATCGACTACACAGCGAATCTCGACGCGCTCGCGCCCCTGATCACGACGCTGACCTCCGGGCCGGGGGATGGCGAAATAACCAATCCAGACGTGCTCAACGCATTTCTTAGTCAGCTTCGAGGACGCACCGGTATTGATTTTAGACAATATAAGACGCCCACAATCGTGCGACGGCTTTCCCGGCTCATGGCAACGTCGGGGTGCGAAACGCTAAAAGATTATCTGCGGCACTTGACGTCGCATCCCGAAGCATACCAGCGGCTCATCAGCACGTTTTTGATCAAAGTAACCGAATTTTTTCGGGATCCAGCTCTTTTTGCTCAGCTCGGCGACCGCATATTGCCGGATATTATCGAGCAGGCTCGCCACAATCGCGGCGAGCTCAGGCTCTGGTCCGCCGGTTGCGCCACCGGGGAAGAGGCATACTCTCTCGCGATAGTGCTGGCGGAGCTTCTCGGCGACGAAGTCGAAACGATGCCCGTTCGGATCTTTGCGACGGACCTCGATGCCGATGCCATCGCGTTTGCGCGGCGAGGTATCTATCCCGCTAGCGCGCTAAAGGAAATACCGCCGGCGTTATTGGCGAAATACTTTTCACGGATAGATGACGCTTTCCAAATCAAGAAACGCATTCGGAATCTTACCGTTTTTGGCGAGTACGACCTCGGACAGCGGGCGCCGTTTCCGCGCATCGACCTTGTACTCTGCAGAAACGTGCTGATTTATTTCACCAAGGAACTGCAGCAACGCACCCTGCAACTCTTTGCTTTTTCGTTACGGCCCGGCGGCTATTTGGTGCTGGGAAAGTCGGAAACGACGAGCCCCCTGCCGCAATATTTCACAACACTTCAACCCGCGTTAAAGATCTTCCAAAGGCAGGGTGATCGGCTCCTCATACCTGCCCCAGCCACCGCGGAGGGCACCGCTGGAGGCGAACGCGCATTGCCTCGCAGGGTCTCGATGTCGGTGGTTTCCCCGAGACGCTCTCTAGGGGAGTCCGCGGCTCCGCGATGGTCGCTCGTCGACCGCTTAGGCGCTTTTTTATTCGACTCGCACATCGGCGTCGTAGTCGTCGATCGTAATTACGACATCTTGACGATAAATCACGCGGCGAGGTCGATGCTGGGAATTCACGGACAGGGCATTGGTGAAGACCTGGTACACCTGGCGGACATGCCTTCGAACCAACTCAAAACGGCGCTAGACTCGGCCTTTCGCAGTGAAATGCCTGAAACATCGTGGGACGTTGAAATCAAGGACCTCGCAGCGGATGCTATGCGGCATCTGCAAGTCTCGTGTTTTCCTGACCGCACTCTAAACAAGGATGGCCGCATTGAAGGCGTCTTTGTCATAGTAACGGACGTTACCGAAAGCACTACGCGACTACGCGCGCTCGAAACAAACAATCGCAGGAACGAAGAATCGGCGACAAGAGTGGCGGCGCAAAATGTAGAGCTGCAGAGGCGTCAAAAGGCGCTGATCGAAGCCAACGACGAGCTGACCTCCGCTAATTCCGAGCTCCGCAGCGCCAACGAGCATCTGTTGATCTCCGCCGAGGAGGCGGAAGCCGCGGCTGAGGAGGTCGAGACGCTGAATGAAGAGATGCAGGCGACGAGCGAAGAGTTGGAAACGCTTAACGAAGAGCTGCAGGCAACGGTCGAAGAACTCAACACCACGAACGAAGAGCTCGCGGCCCGCAGCAACGAGCTGGAGCGTGTCGCGGGGGAGCGCGAGACCGAACTTAGTGCGGCGCGCGAAATCTTAACCACGCTGCGCGCCGTGGTCGAGCGTACTCCCGCGGCGTTATGCTTGCTCGATAAAGCGGGGAACGTATTGATCGCCTCTGAGGAGTACGCGAATCTTGCCGGGCGAAACGCCCACACCATTCCAGGGGTCGGCGAAGTATGGAAAAAGAAGCTACGATCGGTCCAGGTTCAGGATGGACGGGGCCAACTAAAGACCTTCACGGTCGAGCAGTTGACGCTGCCGGAAGAGAGCACCGAGGTAATGCTTATGCTCATCCCCCAGCAATAATCGCTCACGATCGCTTTAAGATTGGGCCGTATTCTTCGCAAAAGCCTTATGCGCGCGCTCAATTAGCTTGTAAGCCTCTTTGCGCGAGCAATGACCGTCGAAGTTTATGGTGTTGCCCTCGTCTTCGGAATACTCAATCAGGAAGCGCTCGATACCAACGAGCATCTCTTTGGGAACGTCGCCAGTTTCATCGATGGTCGGTCTTTAGTGCGATGCCCTTTCGGTGGCGCGGACAGGCCACGAGTTGATTATTCTTCACGCCATTCTTCTTGAGCAGAATCCCTCCGATAATGCGAACGTCGAGAAGACGGCCGGAAAAGGTCGGCGCGTCGTTAAGAACGAGTATGTCGATAGGGTCGCCGTCATCTCCGAGTGTTTGCGGAATGAAGCCGTAGTCGTACGGCCACATCAAGCCTTCGGCCAGGGTCATTTTCAAACGCATGATGCCGTACTTCGGTTCGAACGCATACTTATGCCGAATCCCGGCAGGCGTCTCGATAACGGCAAAGACGAGGTCTTTTTCCTTAACAGCCTTGCTCATGGTTGCCGTCTACCCAGCACGGCGCCCAGGCCAACCATTGGTAATATTGCGCCGTTGCAATGAGCCGGCGGCCCCCGCTTAGCAAAAAGCCGAATTGGGGTAGAAGCTGCCGGAAGCAATAACCGAATGAACACTACTTGGAGCAGACCGGTCGCCGATTTTGGCGGCCTCGTCAAAGAGACCGTCGTCGAATTTCAACGGCATAAAGCTCAATGGCTTGCCGCTGCTATCGCCTACTTTGCGCTTTTTGCCATCGCGCCGCTGGTGATTGTCGTGGTGGAGATCGCCGGATTGTTCCTAGGATCGCACCGCGTGATACTCGATCAGCTTCACGGCTATCTCGCGCAGACGGCCGGAGTGGAGGCGGCGCGCGGCATCGACGCGATCGTGACGTCGACGTTCTCCCAGCGTCGCTCGGGGTTCGTTGCCCAGGCCGCAGGCTGGGTAGCGTTCGTCCTCGGGGCAATTGGTTTTTTTGGTTCGCTGCAAGAAGCGCTCAACACGATTTGGGATGTAAAGCCGGGCAAGTTCGGGTTTCTAAGGCTCGTGAAAGAGCGAATCCTTTCTTTTGTGATGGTCCTCGGGGTTGCGTTCATCTTGCTGATCTCGCTCGCGCTGAACTCGGTCGTGAGCGCCGCTGAGGCGGCAACCGCGACGATCTTACCGGTTTTTCCGCTTACGGTGCGGATCGTGGATATCGGTGTCTCGTTGGTGTTGGTAACGTTGGTCTTCGCGCTGCTTTACGAATATCTGCCCGATTGCCGCATCGCTTGGCGAGACGTATGGCTGGGCGCCGCGACTTCGGCAATTCTCTTTGTGGCCGGCCAGACCTTACTCGCGTGGTATATCGGACGTACCGCAATTGCCTCTTCTTACGGCGCCTTCGGCGGTATCGTTGTATTTCTCGTTTGGGCCTTTTACTCGGCCCAGATACTGTTGCTTGGAGCCGAGTTCACGCGCGTCTACGCACTTAAGTTTGGATCGCTGCGCTCCGCGTCAACGTCCAGGTCGATAAACAACCCCGAGTGATCGGAGAGCCGGTCGAGTCGAAAGACGTGGTCGTACTCCGCCGAGCGCAGGCGCGGAAGAAGTTGCGCAGAGAGCATCGCTATGTCGATTCGCCACCCCGCCCGGCTGACGTAGTCGGGATCCCGGCGAAAGGGGTACCAGCTAAACTCATACTCGCCG
>CAZMPP010000038.1:0-15193 GCA_964568035.1 uncultured bacterium | reverse complement strand
ATATACATACACTAATACCCAAAACCACCCTAATCACAAATTGACGACACGAATAAATTACCGCTCTTAATCGAAGCTTAGGCCGCTCGGCGCGATGACGCCCTTGAGATAATACGGCTGGCGGTTGGAAATCGGTGCCTTATAGACGGTAATGGCATTGTTTCCGTTGGTCGCTCCGGTGTTTGCGACGTAGAGATTCCCTTTGGGATCAAAGCCCAAGCCCTGCGGCGTGTTGAAGCCATGCGTGAGCGTTATCGCCGGCGACAAGGGGCCGCTCGACGTAAATGGCCCTTCAAATTCATAGACCGCGTTGGTGCTGTACGACGGCACCCACAGGTTACCCGATGCATCGAAGGTCATGTGGTCGGCAAATATGGGACCGTTGAGGATGAACGTCTTCTCGGGCGCGCTGTTGGTCTTTAGCGGCAACGAGTAGACCTGGACGATGCTTTCGCCGGATCCGTGACACGGCGAAAGATTCATGACCCACAGCTTCGATCCGACGAAGCGCGTCGCGTTCGCACAGACGAGCAGGTTGTGGGAGTTACCGCCGATATCGGTCACCTTCGACTGCGCTTTTAATGGCGCTTTCGCGATCTCTAGTTGCGGATCGGCTCCGGCGTAGAAGAGCGACCAATAGACGCTGACGCCAGTTTTAGCGGGCAGCGCCTGCGGCTGGGTCAGCCCGGCGATTGGAAGCTGGTTCGATGCGCCGGCGCCGCACCCGCCGAGGACCGGAAACGCTAGCGCCAACACCAGTGAAAAGTGTTTCATAGCGATAACCTCCGTCGACAAACTTCCTTCTGGAGGAGCCCGGGCCTTCCAAGGACGGCGCTATCAGCTCTTAAGGAGCGAGTTAATGCAGCGCAGAAACTAGGACGATGCCGTTTGTATACGTTCAGTCCGGCCCGGTCGGCGGAGGAGGCGGAGACGAGGTGCCGCCGTGGGCGATGCCGGAGGACGCCACGATCGGACGGATCGAGGTGAAATGGGGCGACTATCTCAATCAGTTGCTCTTTCATTATGTCAGCCCGAGCTACGGACAAGGTGTGATTTCGCTGGGCGGTTACACTTCGGGGAGCGCCCGCGCCGACATCGCACTTGAATCGGCCGAAGAGATCGTGGCAATCGGCGGTAAGTGCGGTTCGTACGTGGACTCGATCGTCATTGTGACCTCGCTTAAACAATACGGGCCATTCGGAGGTCCCGGCGGAAGCTCGTTTGCGCCGTTCGACGTCCCCCGCAACGCGCGGTTTGCCGGACTCTTTGGGCGCGCCGGAATGTGGACCGATTCGCTGGGCGTAGTTTACGCGGTGGCGGTCCCGACCGAGCCGATCGCCTAGCCGCTATGTGGCGCCGATACAGCGGTTACGCCGATATCGCGTACCGGAGACTTGTCGAGAATTGGTACAACGCCAACGATGGCAGCTGGGACGGCTTGCGATTTTGGCAGGCCGCCAACGCGATGCACGTGATCGCCGACTATGCTGCGCTTCGGCCGATAACCGGCGTCGCTCAAATGTTGTGGACGACGTTCCTCGCCAACAGCGCCGAGAACTACGCCGTGTATGGTGCGCAGCCCGTTTTCGACGACGAAGGCTGGTGGGCGCTGGCGTGGCTCGCCGCCTACGACCTTTTGAAGGACTCCGAGGTGCTCGAGGAGCGCCGGATGGCCGACGACTTTCTGTGGATGGCGGAGTTCATCTTCAACGATATGTCATCGCAGTGGACGGGCAAATGCGGCGGCGGGTGCTGCTGGGATAAGCCCGACTATGCCGGAGGCGAAGCCCTACGCTATAAGAACGCTATCGTCAACGAGCTCTTTTTTACGTTGGCCGTTCGTCTTTATCAGCGCACCCTCGCGGGCCGTTATCTCGATTGGGCCGGGAGTGCCCTGAACTGGTTCAACAAAAGCGGGATGCAAAACGCAGCCGGTCTTATTAATGACGGACTACGATCGGACGACTGCCGCAATAACGGGAACCCTACCTACACCTACAATCAAGGGGTCATCATCGGTGGCCTAGCCGACATGTATCTGGTCACCCGCGATTACGCCACCTATATCGAGCGCGCGGCATGGCCGCTCTTTGCGGCCGTAGCGGCGTCGCCACTGGCGCAGTACGGCGTGCTCACCGAGCCCGTTGGCCCCGATGACGAGACGCCGCAGTTCAAAGGCCCGTTTATGCGCTATCTGAGCTACCTCTGCTCCGTAGATCCGGATCCTGACGAGACGCATCGACCCGCCTACCTAACGTTCATCGCCCGCAACGCCAACTCGATTTGGTTCAATAACCGTTACGATACCGTTTTCGGCTATTCATGGTCAGGTCCGTACGATGAGTCGAGCGCCCTGCGGCAAAGCGCAGCTCTCGATGCGCTCGTCGCAGCGATCCGGCTCGATACGCTATGAGTTGAACTCCGCGCCGTCAAAGCAGGAACGGAATCAACATTTTCGTGCGTTTAACGTAGATCGGGTATTCTTTCGGGAAATGCTCCCGCATGCTGCGCTCTTCGACGCGAGCTGCATAGACGAAATAAGCGAAGATGACCGGCAGCAGCACCACACGAGGATACCAGTGGACCATCGTCGACCCGAGCAGCGCCAACAGAATGCCGGTGTAGATCGGATGGCGCACGAACTCGTACGGGCCCGTCGTTACCAACTCGTGTCCTTCACGGAGCGACATCGGCATGCCCCAATTCCGCCCGAGATAGACTCGTGCCCAGATTGCAATTGCGACTCCAAGTGCGCAAATTGCGACGCCGGCGTTTGCCGTGATGGGGTTAACGTGCGTGGGCACGACGAGCCATATGCGCAGGCGAAACAGCTCGCGAATTAATACGAGGACGCCGATAACGAAAGCCGTGCGAAGAACGGCACCGCGCCACGGTGCGCCGCCGGCTCGCCGCTTCACCCGCGTCGCCGCGAACGACCAGTATCCCAGAAACGTGAGCCAGAGGCCCAGAATCAGGGCATCGAACACCCCCACGCTCCCTTCTACGGAGCGCGATTGCGCAAGTTTCGCGATTCCGCCCGCCGGAGACGCCCCGGAGACGCCCGCCCGCTAGTATGGCACCTGCAGAGCACCCCAGCTCTCAAATAACTTGCCGTACTAAAACTAAGGAGCAATCAAAAATGTCGAAGTTTCGCGCGTTCTCGGGCTTGGCGCTGATGGCGGCCCTCGCGGCGTTCATCGGTTCGGGCGCCCCTGCCAAAGCGGTAACCTATAACCCCGTCGTTATGAACGGGATCATGAATCCGGCCAAAAAGGCGCCGGGCGTTTGGCAGCAGGCCAGCACCTACAGCGTTCCGTCGGGGACGACCTCGCTCTTCTATCACTATCCGTGCCCTTCGAGCCTCCCCGTCGTCGTTAACGGCGGCTTCAACTCGAATAGCGCGGGCCAAAGCTCGACGTTCACGCTGGGCTACAACGGACCGCGCATGGACGAAAGCCCCCCGAACTTCGGCGAGTGGGGTTGGCACTTCAACTGGCCGGGCGGCGCACCATCGGGCATCGTTCTGACCTTCACGATCTACTGCGCCAAGTAATCACATAACAGCGAGCCCGGCGTTGCCTGTGCGCGCCGGGCTCGCACCCGCCTCACCCAAAATCGAGGGCACAGGAGCGACTATCGAGCGATCGAAGCTAGCCCTCGATGCTCCGCGTGAAGCTGTTCGGCACAGGAAGTGTGTCGGAAAGCGGCGTCGAGATCAAACTGCTCAGCCGCACCTGGACGCTGGCCCTTCTGGCCTACATGCTGCTTCGTCGCGGCGAGACGATCGTGCGCTCGCGTATGGCGTTTGCCATTTGGCCCAACGACACGGAAGAAGTCGCACTGCAGAATCTGCGCCGCAATCTGCATCGCCTGCTCAAGAGCTTGCCTCAGCCGAATGGCGATCCGTGGCTGGCCGTTACCGCCGAGAGCATCGCGTGGAAGAACGTCGCCGGCCTGGACGTTGACCTCTGGGAATACGAGCGGCTCCGCGCGGAACCAACGTCGCTCGAACGCGCGATCGACCTCTACCAAGGCGACCTCGTCGAAGACATGGCCGGCGAATGGATCGAAGCCGAACGCGATCGGTTTCGCGACCTCTATCTCGGCGATCTCACCAACTTGATTCTTACACTGCGCCGTAAGCGCGAGCTGCGAGCCGCGGCGAGTTACGCGCAGCGCCTGCTCGCGGCCGATCCATGGCGGGAAGACATCGTCCGCCAGCTCATGGCCGTTCGTTACGAAGAAGGCGACGCGGCCGGAGCGCTCTCCGCGTACGACGGTTTTGCTCGATCCTTGCGCAGCGAAATCGGTGCCGAGCCGATGCCCGAGACGAACATGTTGCGCGACGCAATCGCGTTGGGTGTCGCATTGCCCGATGCGGACCGGCCCGAAGCGGACCAAGCCGATTTGGCCGTGGAGAGAATGCGCGCCACGCCGTCGCTGCCGCTCGTCGGCCGCGACCGCGAGCTTGGCGACCTGCGCGAAAGCTGGCGGCGCGCTGCCCGCGGTCAAGGAACGATCGTGTTACTGCGCGGCCCCGCCGGCATCGGAAAGAGCCGCCTGACGTACGAGCTGGCGTTAGGCGCGCAGGCTGAGGGTGCACGGGTGATCGAAGGCGTGACCGGTGCGCCGGAAGACGGGCCATATCAGGCCGTTGCATCGGCGTTGCGCCAAGCCGCCGGCCTTCTCGCCGTCTCGAAGCTGGCGACGCAGCATCTGGCCGCGATTGCCGAGTTCGTTCCCGAGTTACGCGCGCGGCGTCCCGACCTGCCGCGGCTACCGGCGCTCGGCGAAAGCAGCGAGCGAGGACGCCTTTTTGATGCGATCGCACAAGGCGTCGTCGAGCTCGCTAAACCTCGTCCGTTGTTGTTGATTTTCGAAGACCTCCATTGGGCAGGCGTCGCAACGATCGAGTTGCTCGCGGCGCTGGCACAACATTGCGCCGCACGCCCCATAGCGATCGTCGCAACGTATCGCGACGACGAGGTCAAGCCCGATAGTCCGGTGCGCGCACTCGAACGCGCGGCCTCGGGTATGGCGACTCCCGAACGGATGTCGCTGGGGGGCTTGAGCTACGGCGCGGTTCGCGAGCTCATCGCGGCGATCGCGCCCGGCGCTTTAAATCTCCGGGACGCGGCCCGCGTTATCTCCGAACGCAGCGAAGGAAATCCGCTCTTCGTTATGGAGATGGTGCGCGATGCGCTGCACGGCGGAACGGTAAGCCAAGAAATCCCCGAGAGCATTCAAGCGATGATCGCGACGCGAATCGGTCGTTTAACGACGACGACTCGTCTCGTTGCCGACGTCGCGGCCGTCGCCGGCGGCGGGTTTACGCTCGACGTCGTTCGCGACGTCAGCGGCCTGCCCGAACTCGAAGTCTCGGGCGCCATCGACGAGCTGCTCGACCTTCAGCTCGTCCGGGAATCTACCGAACGCGGCCGCTTCGACTATGCGTTCACCCATCACCTCATTCACCGTGCTATCTACAACGAGGTGCCGAAGCGTTCGCGCGTCCATCGTCACCGCCGCATCGCGCGGATACTCGATTGCACGCAAGATGCCGATCGTGCTCGAGAGATCGCCTCGCACTACGAGCGCGGCGATGACACGCGGCGCGCCGCCGAGCGCTATTTTATCGCGGCGTCGCGCGCAGCCGGGCTCTTTGCCAACGCCGATGCGCGGGACCTCGCCGATCGCGTCTTAGCCCTTGATTCGGGCGACCCGCGCTTGATCTTCGATGCGCTGATGTTGCGGGTTCGCATGAGTTCGCGGCTCGACGGCGCACGCGCCGCCGACCTCGATAAGCTCGACGCTGTCGCCGCGCTGCTCGGAGAGGAAGAGATCTGCGCCGCACTGAGTGAACGAATTCGCGTTGCGGCGCGTCAGGACGACCATACCAGCGAGCTTGCGGCGATGGCCCTGCTCGACGAGCGCGTGAAGCGTCACAAAGATGCGCGTTGGAGCGCGATTGCTCTAGAAGCGCGCGCGCGTCATGCGGTGCGGCGATTTGATTTGGACGCAGCAATTGCCGCGGCGGCCGGCGCGCGAGAAAATTTCGAGAGTCTCGGCGACGTGGCAGGAAGGGCTCGATCCGAGGCCATTTTGGCGATGGCTTACGCCAACTCCGGCCGTACCCACGAGGCCGCGCGGTGCGCGGAGTCTGCGCGCGCTCTGGCCGAGGAAACCGGCAGCCTCGAGTTGCAGCTGCGCGTCCTGCGCGATCGTGCCAACTCCGCGCAAGAACGGGGAGACTTCGGCGGTCTGGCCCAGATCGGGCGTTCCACGCTGGAGCTGTGCCGGCTCACCGGCGACCGGCGAGCAGAAGCCGACGCGAGCGGATTGGTTGGAACGGGGAGCTTTGGGTTGTGGGAAGTGGATGACGCGCTGGTCCATCTGCGATCCGCCGTGGCTCTGTTTGATTCGCTGCGCAGCCCGCGCGTGGTCGTCGCATTGATGAACCTTGGATGTTTGCTGACCGAGCTCGGCGACTTCGATGAAGCCCAGCGCGCTTTGCTCCGTGCGCGCGAAGTCGCAGAAGCGCACCAGTTTAACGATGGGTTCTTGTTGGCCATGAGCAATCTCATGGACGCCGCCTGGCAGCGGGGAAGCGTCGAACTGATGCGTGCCGCCGCCGAGTATCCGCGCGAGGCCCCGGCACTGTCGGATACGCGCTATCCGGGACACGTCGCATTGAGTCGCGGGCGCCTCGCCCGATGTGAAGGCAAGACCGATGACGCGCTCACCTCATTGCACGAGGCGCTCGCGTGTTTTCAGCGCCTGGGTCGTCACGGCGACGAGATCGACGTCCTCGATGACCTGGCGTTAACGTACCTGAGTAGCGGCAACGCTTCGGATGCCGCCGCCTATAGCGGTCGCAACGAGCAGATGATCGACGAACATGGGACCGCCGCGCTGCAGTCGCCAACTCGTCATTTTTGGATCGCCGCCTGCGTGCACCGGGCAAACGGACAAGCAGCGGCAAGCTCCGCAGCGCTCAAGGCCGCATTTGCGCTATACTGCAAGCGCGGTGAGAAAATCGGAGACGCCGCGCTGCGAGACGCCTTTGATGCAATTGGGTTTCATCGAGCCTTACGCTTGGCTACTGAACGCGATGTATGGCCCGATCCCAACTGCAGATGCATCGTCGCCTTTGCTCACAAATTCTTCATCACTCTTAGATAGAAACAAACATTCACCCGTTGCTTTGCCGATTTACCGGCAAGCGCTTCCCTATAGAAAGACACAGTGAAGGTACGAAGTCTTAGCTTGGTTTTGCTTTGCGCATTACTCGCGGACTGCTCGCAAGGAGCAGCCGGCAGCTCGCCGTTTACGCCGGGTCAGAACCCCCAATCGGCGGCGTCAAAAGTCTCCACAGGTACTTTTGCCTCTCTCTACAGCTTTAAAGGAAACCCCGATGGAGCATTTCCTTTAGCGCCGTTGCTGCAAGTGGGCGGCAGCCTCTACGGCACGACCTCTCAAGGCGGAACGGTCACCGCCAATGGTGACGGAACGATCTTCAAGATCACGCTGGCCGGCGACGAAACGGTTCTGCACAGCTTCGAAGGCACTCCGGACGGCCAGTTTCCGCAGGCGAGCCTGATTGCCGTCAAGGGTTTGCTCTATGGAACGACGCCGAACGGCGGTACGACCGCATACGGGACTGTCTTCACAACCACCAAGAAAGGTGTGGAGAACGTCGCCTATAGTTTTATGGGCGGCACCGACGGCGCCGGCTCTGAGGCGAGTCTAACGAACGTCAACGGAACGCTGTACGGTACGACGTCGGCCGGCGGCGGCACCAGCTGTAACTCCGGTATCGGCTGCGGCACCGTTTTCAAGATCGATCAGTCGGGCACCGAAAGCGTGTTGTACCGATTCCAAGGCGGATCGGACGGTCAGGCGCCCTCCGCACCAATGATCTACGTTAAAGGTATGCTTTATGGCACGACGTTCTTTGGCGGAGGCTCGGGCTGTAACTTCCGCGGATGCGGCACGATTTTCAAGATCGATCCGTCCGGCACTGAAAGCATCGTGTACGCGTTTAAAGGCGGTTCCGATGGGTCCAATCCCGACGCCGGGCTGATCGATCTTAATGGTACGTTATACGGCACAACGTCCGAAGGCGGCGGCAGCAACAACAACGGAACGGTCTTTCGCGTGAGTCGCTCCGGCAAAGAACACGTAATCCATAAGTTCAAGGGAGAGTCGGACGGCGCGGATCCCGAAGCCGGCCTGGTGGCCGTCAAGGGCACGCTATTCGGCACGACGTTTGCCGGCGGTGCGGACGACTTCGGAACGGTCTTCCAAATGACGAGGTCGGGCGACGAGACGCTTCTCCATAGCTTCACGTTTGGAGCCGATGGGGGCAACCCGTCCGCTGCCATGATTGATGTCAAAGGCAAGCTCTACGGAACGACCAAGACCGGCGGCACGTCGGGTTTCGGAACCGTATTCTCAGTCGCTCTGTGACGTAACCCACTCTCGCCATTCGTCGGGGAGCTGC
This sequence comes from uncultured bacterium, assembly GCA_964568035.1. Lineage (GTDB taxonomy): Bacteria > Vulcanimicrobiota > Vulcanimicrobiia > Vulcanimicrobiales > Vulcanimicrobiaceae > Cybelea. The sequence goes on along the minus strand of CAZMPP010000038.1, from coordinate 6,690 downwards.
GGCACGAGCAGCTCTCCGAGGCGCTTGCGCTCGAACAAGTAAATTCGAGCCATCGTTTCCAGCGTTAGATTGTGCTGGGGCTTCCAGGTAACCGCGACCGAATCGCCGGCACCGACATCTCCCTCCTCGACGATTCCTAAATAGGCGCCCGGACGCAGTGCACGCGCGAAAGCCCGGATGAATCCCGGGTCCTGCATTGCAATTCCGAGCTTATAGCACGGTACGCGCGGCGAGGTGACTTCTAAGATCGCCGTTCCGACGCGCCATCGTTCGCCGACGAGTGCGCTGCTAACGTCGACTCCCTCTAACGTGAGATTCTCGCCGAACTTCCCCGCAGAGAGCGTTCGTCCAAGAGTGCCCTGCCACCACCGGTAGTCTTCGTTGGCGTAGGCATATACGGCACGGATTGGGCCACCGTGGTTTTCACGATCGGCCTGGTCGTCACCACGCAGGTTCACGCCCTCGAATCGAATACGCCCTTCGACCGGTGATTTGAAGATGCCGGTAGTTACGAGGTCGCCGTGATATTCGACCGTGCGAATAGCGGAGACGTTTACCGAGAGAACGCTACCTGCCGCGAACGAGCCTCCCATGCCCGTCGGGTACGCCTACAATCGAGATTCCCCTATTCGTTTAAAGTGGGAGTGGCGCTCTCGGTACCGAAAACCTAGCGGAGCGCCACGTCGCTCTAAGTGGAGGAGCCACGCTGATAACTCTGCCCTTAACCGTGTTTATCGGTATCGCGTCGAGTGCGCCGGCAGCTGGCGATGCGTATCAAATTTTTGAACATGCTAAGCGCGTCCTTCAAGCGCAGTCGTATCCAAACCCGCTTTACTATCGGATTACCGTCCACGTTTCCGAGGGCGACAAGGACGAGACCGAACACTTTCAAGGCGAAGGCCTTTCCGGCGCCGACGTGCGCGTCGAGGGAGTAAGCGTTGAAGAGCAGGCTACGCCGCACGAAAGCGGCGGCGTCAACCTTAAGCTTGGTGTTTCGTTAGGGTGGAACACGGGGGCCGGCGGACAGAGCGAGACCGTCGCTCAAGACGCGCACCGTAAGGAAGCCTCGCCCGATTTTCTGGGCATCCCGCTCGTTACTCCAAACTACTCGTTCGGCCTGACGTCGGCGCGAGCCGAGGGCCCAACCCTACCCGGCGCGTCCAACCTACCCACGATTGCCACGGTCACGGCAATCGATCGCGCTTATAAGATATCTCTGCTCGGCATCGAGCCCCTCGGCGGTCTGTACGCCTATCACTTACGCCTGGAGCCGATAAGTCACCCCGAGCGCCACAGAATCAGAGGGCTGTGGGTAGATGCGGACACCTATCAGATCCTGCAGCTCCAAACGCAAGGTAATTTCACGAGCCGGCCCATGGCCGATGTTCCGTGGCTTGTGACCTTTCAAGACGTTGATGGAAGTCGCTACATTCAGAGCGAGACCGCGCTCCAGCCGCTGACATTCCAGCACGACAGAACCTTTTCGACGGCGAGTATTAGCTTCGATGAGATCCGCGCAACCGCCGATTCTCCACCGATCTTGCCAACGATGGATGGCCACTCCCAAATAAACTTGCGCGAGCCGGAACAAAGCTAGCCGTAGCGTGGGGATCTCAATGAGCGACTTGTTAATAGGGCTCAATCTCGCCGGCACGTTTGCGTTCGCCATAAGCGGTGCAACGGTCGCCGTCCGGGAGCGGATGGACATCTTCGGCGTACTGGTCTTGGCCTTTATCACGGCCGTTGCCGGAGGCGTCCTGCGCGACTTGATCATCGGGGCGATTCCACCGGCCGCGTTCGAAAACTGGCACGTGTTGGCGATAACGGTCGGTGCGGCGCTCCTGGTGATGTGCGCGAATCGCCTCGTGCGGCGTCTGCAGCACACGGTCCAGCTATTTGACGCCGCCGGCCTGGGATTTTTTGCGGTCGATGGTACGCAGCGAGCCCTTACGCATGGCATCGATCCCATCATGGCCGGCACCCTCGGCTTGGTAACCGGAATCGGTGGCGGGATATTGCGCGACCTGCTTTCGGGCCACAAACCCATGGTATTGCGCTCCGGCTTCTATGCGAGCGCGGCGCTCGCGGCAATCGCGCTAGTCCTCACGGCACGTGCAGTCGGCTTTCCCGCAAGCGGAGCTATTGCGATCGCCGCCGTTGCCGTCTGCTTTCTTTTACGCGTGTTTGCGATCTATGGCAAATGGAATCTCCCCTCGGCCCCGCTCCAATGATCGGCGGCGTCGGTACCGTGCAGAAAGAGCGGGGTATATAAATCTTGCAAAATTGGGGCACCTGGGGCGCGAGCTGGGCCTGGAGCTTGGCGCTTGTCGCAATCACCCTCGCAATCCATATCATTGCTATCGTTTTAATCGCGAGTGCAATCGAACGAAGCGGGGCCAGACCTCTGCATCCAGGGTCTAAGTATTTAGACAGCGTTTCGGGAACGATCGTCATTATCGTGGCGGTTGCGCTTTTGCTGGCAGTGCTGCACGCGATCGAGTCTCTGCTTTGGGCAGTCGCATACGTGGAGCTGGGCGCGCTTCCATCTGCGGCAGATGCCGCTCTTTATTCAGTCGACTCGATCACGACGCGGGGTTCGTCCGGATTAGAACTCGCCGGCCAGTGGCGCATGATGGGTGCCACAGAGGCGGGCGATGGAATGCTCCTCTTTGGGACCAGCACGGCGTTCTTGTTCTACGTCATGCTGCGTCTCTGGAGAAGCCGCTGGCAAAGCGGTGAGTAGCGAATCTGCCCTGCTGGATGGCTTCTCGGCCCGGCGGCCACCCGCGATTTGCCGGGTTGACCGCCGCTACGGTACGCGGGGGCCGGTATAGTTATGCGAGAGACGTTAACGCTTTTGATCGCAATCGCCGTGGGCGCCTCGACCCCCACGCGACCAAGCGATTGCGCGCGCGACGAGCTAGCGGGGCCGGTGCACACCGTCGTCACGACAAGGCAAATCGTGCAAGACGGCGCCGACGGCAGGCCTGACACGTCTCAACTGCTGGTTGCCGAAGATACGTACGATCGCACGTGCACTTTGGTCGAGAGTAAGGAATATAAGGGCGATTTCGTCGACGATCAGCACTTTGAGCGCGTCGACGCGACGACGGTGATCGTGCATTCGAACATGGGCGACCGAACGCTGCACGAGCGATACGACGAAACCGGGCGCCTCGTCGAATCGCGTACGACGCGCGGACAAGGCGAGTTTGTCGAACGCTCGCTGTTCGTCTACGATGGCAACGATCGCGTGGTTCGAATCGATGGGCTCGATGCTGCGGGAAAACCCTACGACGTCACGACATTTACCCGTGACGCGGGCGGTCACGTCGTTCGCCGAGTCGTTCACTTTGGTGACGGACGAACGGAGATTCAAACGAGCCGCTATGAGTTCGACAAGTACGGAAACTGGATCAAAGAGTACGATTCTGGGAACGACCCGGACCACGACACCGCTACGATCCGGCCGACCGATATTCTTTTTCGAACGATCGTCTACTACTAAGGCGCCTCTCAGTCTCAATCGCCGCGGTAACAATCTTCATCGCGTCGAAATCGACCGTAAAGGCATAATGCTTCAGAAAATCGTTCGAAATGAGCCCCCATACGGTAAAGGGAAACCGGCTGAGCGGCGTTCCCTCACCAAGGCAGCCGCGGAAAAATCGTCGGCCTTAAGAAGCCGTCAGCGTCGGCTTGCGCGACGGTGGAGGAGGCGGCGGCCGACGTTACGGCAGCAAGCGAAACCGCGAGCGCGGCGAATGCCCGTCGAATCATGCCATCATCTACCGAACACCACCCCGAGCAATTTCAAGGTTACTCGCGTCGCGGCATTCTTCAGTTGGCCGCGGGGTTCGGTCTGCTCGCTGCTGCGAGCGCCACGCCGATCAAAGCTGCGGCCGCCGAAGGCGTCGTCGGCGCCTGGAGTCTGCTCAGCTTCAACGTCGACGAGCCGAGCGGAAAGTCCCGGCCGCGCTTCGGCCCCGAGCCGGTCGGCTATCTCATCTATAGCGCCGATTCGCGCATGTCCGCCGTCTTGGCCGGCACGCATCGTCCGGCGCTGACCTCACCCTCGGGCACGGCCTCCTCAGAAGAAGCGCGCACGCAGGCACTGCAAAACTTTCTCGCGTACGCGGGACGTTACGAAGTGCGCGGCGACCGCGTCTTCCATCACGTGGAGGTGAGCGTTTTCACCAATCTCATCGGAACCACGCTGGAGCGCCGCTTCACCATCGAAGGCGACCGCCTAACGATCCGGACGGTACCACCCGAAATCTGGGGCACCTCCAACATCCTAGTATGGAAACGCGCATAACTCGCACGTGATAGGCAAACTCTGCCGCCTTCGCCCCTATCGTATTGACGACGCCATCGCCTTACAACACGAGGCCGACGAATTTTTAGTGGCACGGTGGATGACGCAGCGGTTCCCCCATCCCTATACGATGCGCGACGCGCAAGAATGGGTCGCGCACGCGGTCGCGGATCAGAGCGGCAGTACCTATCTCGTAATTGAGGTGGATGGTGCGCTGGCCGGTGGACTCGGGATCGAGCCGCTCGAGAGCGAGCGCGAAGGGGTTGCGATGTTCGGTTATTGGCTGGGCCGATCGTACTGGGGACGTGGTATCGCCACCGAAGCCGCTCGGATGCTCGCCGATCACGCTCTAGAGGCAGGCGACCTCCGGCGCCTCGAGGCCAGCGTATTCGTCGACAATCTCGCCTCGATTCGCGTCCTCGAGAAATGCGGGTTTACCCTCGAAGGGAGGCTGCGCTCGCTCTACATCGACCGCGACGGCGGGATCTCCGACGCATTCCTATACGCGAAGTTAAAGTAAGGCTAAGTAAAAGGCACGCCCCCTGCAGCCACGAAATTCGCCGTTGTGACAAAGGAGTTCCGCGCGCTGCTCCAAGGCAGGCCGGATTCAACGGCGACCTACGTCCTGGTGCCGCCGGCGGTGATGAAGACGTTCGGCGGGAAGGTCCGCGTGCCGGTCCGCGTCACCATCAACGGCGCCGAGCACCGTACTACGATTTGCAACATGGGCATGGGCCCGATGATCGGCGTTCCTAGTGCCCTGCGAAAAGCGGCCGGCGTAGAGCGCGGCAAACGCATCACCATCGCGCTGGAAACCGACGCCGAAGAACGCAAGGTCGCATTGCCGAAAGATTTTGCCAAGGCCATGACTGCCGCCGAACGCCGCGCCTACGATAAAATGTCCTACACGCACCGTAAAGAGTATGTAATGTGGATTGAAGACGCCAAAAAACTCGAAACCCGTGCCCGCCGCATCGACCTGGCGCGCACCAAGCTGCGCGAACGCGCCGCCAGACTCGCGCTGGTCGTGTTCGCGGCACTCCTCTTATGTGTGGCGCCCGCGTACGCGCAGAGTTCAAACTCGGTGAGCACGGCAACGACGGCGCACTTCACGTCGTTCGTGCAAGACGTGCTCGCCGGCCGCACGCCCTCAGGAATCTCCTCCACGATGCGCTCGGGTTTCACGCCGAGCTTGAAGAAGGAGATCCAGGGCGACTTTACTCCGTGTGGGTCGTTCGAGCGCCTCCAGTACGTCGGCCAAGAGTCGATGAACAAATATCATCGCTATCACTATCTCGCGATTTGCGCGAAGGGGCAGCTGCCGGTAATCTTCGTTACCGACTCCAACGGCACGATCGTCGGCTTCTTCCAAGACAGCCCGCCCGCGAGCCCCGGGCCTGCCCCCGATGCGTCGCTCACCGCCCGTTTCACCGCATTTTTTCAGGACTTGCTGGCGCATCGCGTGCCGGCAACGCCGATGATCCCGCAAATGAAGTCCTCGCTAACGCCCTCTGCAATCGCACAGGTCGATCAATCTTTCGCGTCACTTGGCGCGTTCAAAGATCTGACCTATGTTTCGCACGATGCAGTTGAAGGCTACCAGCGCTACCACTACCGCGGTAACTTCGCCAACGGCACTCAACCGCTCATGTTCGTCATCGATTCCAGCGGCGCGATGGCCGGCTTTTTCAAAGACCAAGCCCAGTAGCACCGACCGAGCGATGACGCTACGAGCGCAAGTACCGCGGAACGGGGATACCTGCTCGTAGCTCGGGATGCGGAATCGGCTCACCGCGCACCGTGCGCAGCGGCAACAATCCAGCCCAGTAATCGCTGCTGAGATCACCTTCGAAATCGCCGGGCGGACCGCTGCGAATTTTCGCAGAAGCCTCTTCGATCGGCAGCTTCACGACGAGCGTCGTCCGCAGCTCGCCTTCGGTTGGCAGCCGCACGTCGGCCCACCGGCCCGGACAAACGTGCTCTACGAGCGCCTCGAGTGCCGTATTCCGCTCATCCTCGGATTCCACCACCTCCGCAACGCCCATCACCACCGCCGAGCGGTAGTTCATCGAGCTGTTGAAAGCCGAACGCGCCAGCACGATAGCGTCAACAAGCGTGGCAGTTACGCAAAGCTTCGTGCCGGCGGCATTTTTGAGCCACCGTGCGAGCACCGATCCGTGCAGATAGAGCGCGCGATCGATGCGTACGTGAATTGTTGGCAGCACGACGGGTTGGCCGTCGGCAGGCACGAATCCGACGTGGCAAATTAGCGCCTCGTCGAAAATCCCCGCGACCGTTTCAAAATCGTAAGAGCCGCGCTAGGCATGACGCCCGAGCTTAACTTGATCGCTTAGCACAATAGCCGCTGAATTCGC
>CAZMPP010000037.1:11405-15284 GCA_964568035.1 uncultured bacterium | reverse complement strand
TCGTTGCGGTCGAGGTTGTGCTCGGCGTTCTAACGTTGCTGCACTTTTAACAGGGCGGCCATTTTGTCTGGGTCGAGTAGGGCGACTCGACGACGCAGGACTTTGGCTGAGGCGGGATCTCCGGCGGCGACAGTTTTTCGCGCACCGGCGTCAGTTGCTTGTAGGCCGGCTCGTTCCAAACGTTATGCTTCCTCGCGACGGGGCCGCAGCCCCCACCGTCCCAAAAGCCCGATTGCGTTCCGTCTTTACGGACCTCGGTGGCGATGTTGTACGAAAATCGCACCGGACCGCAAGCAACGCTCGGATATTGGTTCCAAACATAAATGGCGGTGTTTCCGCCGCCCTTTACCGGGTTGCGGTTGATCACGCGGTTGCGGTCGACGATTTGCCGGGTACCGCTGGCGATGCCGATGCCGCAGGCGCCGGTGTCAACCAGCACGTTGCCGAGCATCGCGACCTGGTTTGCGCCGTCGTCGGCGATAATGCCGCAGCCCGACGGGCTCTCGCCGCCGGTAACGTAGTTATCCTCGGCCTTGAACGACTCGCCGAGACCGAAGTTGATCGAATCTTCCTGGTCGTCGGGATAGAGATAGCGCCGCGAATTGCGGCTGCTCAGCGTATAGTTTTTTCGCACCACAATGCGATGGACGTTCCAGGCCTGCACGTTCTGGCCGCGAGGGAACGGCCCGCGCGGATTGAGTAGAAAGTTTCCGGCGATCGACAGGTCGCTGCCGCCCAGCGGGGCCTCGACGTTCGACTCGCCGTACGCGATCACGTTCCCGGCTACGATCGCGTTGGTAACGTTCTCCAGCAGCACGCCGTCGTTACGATCGCAGCAGCCTTTGCTGCGCGTCTCGGGGTGAATATAACTATCGTAGATCCGTACGAACCGGCTGCCGCTTACGCTCACCCCATTGCCGCCACAGGGACCGATTTGCGAACGTTCGATCGTGATATCGGTCGATTGCTCGATGCGAATGCAATCGCCCGACTCCGTGGAGATATTTAGGTTCGTGTAGACGTGATGATGCTTGTTGCCGATCACGAAGGTTCCACTCGCCCGCGAGGCGCCGGCCTTACCGATCGCGGAGGGGAGTGCGCCGGTCGCCGGCGGCGAGCCGGCGCACGCGGTCGCGCAGCCCACCAAAGATGCCCAGAAGAGCAGGCGAAACGGCATCCTCACCACGATATATTTAGGGTTTCGCTTTGCGCTTGGAGGAACATGCCGTGAAATCGCTCTCCGCTCTGTTGCCGGGTCTCGTTGCTCTCTGCTTACTCACCGCCTGCGCGGGGCCGCAGCGCACGATTCCGCCGGCCGCGCCCCAAAGTGGAGCTGCCGTTGCGAGCACGCCGGCAACGCTCGGCGTTACAACCGTCGACGTCGAGAGCGGACGCAACGCGAAGATACTCTACTACCACCTGATGCCGCTTCGCGCGCAACACCGGGGCGCCGACGGCTCGGGGGTGCGTAAGAAATATCCGGCCGACTTGGTTCGCCGGAAAGGCGCGGTCATGAAGACGGCAGCCTCGTACAATATCTACGTCAACTGCAAGGCCGGCGACGAGAGTTGCTGGGGCAATCCCGAAGGATTCCAAAAGAACCTGGCCGGCAGCAGCTTTGCCGGCTTACTCACGCAGTACACCCACACTTCGCCCGACGGCTACACTTTCGCCGGTTCGTTCTCGCTGAAGTACAAGACGTACACCAACCTCCTGTACCAAAACGACCTGCTTGCCATCGTGCACGCCGCGCTGATGAAAAACGGTAAGAAAGCCGGCTACACCAGCATGTACCACGTCTTTCTTCCTAAAGGCACGGACACGTGTTTCGACCGCTCGCGCTCGTGTTATTCTCCCGACCATCGCAATACTTTCAACTTCTGCGCCTACCACGAAAGCGTCTCGTTCAAGGACGTCCGCGACGTGGTAATCGTCTCGATCGAGCCCTATCAAAAAATCAGCTTCTGCGCCTCGCGCGCCTCTTCGGGGGCGAGCGCGCTCACCAACTCGACCGTCTCGACCCTGGGACACGAAACGTTCGAATCGATTACCGACCCAGGGCCGGCCTTCGCCTGGTTCAACTTTACCTTCTTCTCGGAAGTCGCCGACCTGTGCGAGACCTTCCAGTGGAAGATTCCGTTGAACGGCGTGACCTACAGCATTCAGCCGATGTACTCGAACACATATCACGCCTGCGCCGACGGACCGTAACGCCTAGGACGTCTCGACCGCGAGCCGCTCGCTCCACTTGATCCGGCCCGTCGCTTGCATGGCGACGAACAGCGTGATGATGGCGCCAATGGTTATCGTGAGACCGCTCCATCCCTCGTTGAATAATGCGTACGAGAAGAGGATGAGATAGACGAGCTGGGCCAGCGCGATTTCGACGGCGGCGAAGCGCCACCCGACGACGAGGCGCAGGTAAGATATCGTCAAAAAGAGCGTGACCGCCGAGCAGATAGCGAAGGCTGCCTCGATCGCGACGCGATCGACCAGATACGCGAAGAGGAGGTGGAACGCGAAGAACGAGGCAGCAAGAAAGAAATAGTTGATGGGGTGTAGGTCGACGTTGCGTAACGTGGTGATTACGAGCATAACGAAGAAGTAAAAGAAAAGCGCAACCGGCGCCCAAAGCGTGATTCTCTGAGCGAGCGGGCCGGGTTGGAGCGGGTACGGGAAGGTCATCCCGATGCTGTTGCCGGTTACCAGCGAGGTGTAGTGCCAGCCGAGCCGCCAGCCGTTTCCGGAGCGTCCTTCGTCGACCGGCAGCAGCGTTTGCGACGGAAAGTCGATGGCGTCGAAGTTCGTGGTCATCGTGAGCGCGAAATCGTCAATCGATTGAACGCCGGTTCCGAAGCAATAAGACCACGTTTCCATGCCGCGTGACGAATAGCCGATATCGATGGTCGTCTCTTTACCTGGCGGCAGATCGAAGCTCACGTAGCCGCTGTCGAGGGAGGCCGGATCGGCGATGCGCCGTCCGCCTACCACCGCAGTAAAATTCGCGTACGTCGCCTGACTTGACGGAAAACCGAAGTGTACCGAAAGCTCCGACGACGGGGTATTATTGCGAACTTTATACCGAGCTGCAAAGCGGACGGAGTAAAGGTTATACCAGAGCAGTCCAACGCGACGCTGTTCGAGATTCAGCTTTACGTCGACGCGGCCGCTGCGCAGCGGAACGGCGACGTTTTCATACCCGCGTTCGACGCGCTTCTTATCTCGATTGTAGGTCTCTCTAGCGACGCGGGCCTGGACGGACGGCGCGGTCTGCGCCTGAGGGCCACCCCATTGCGCCGTCAGCTTGGCGCGTTGCGTGGAGTCGGAGTCCGAGGTGCGCTGTACGAGCGTCCCTCCTAGGATCATCCAGGCAATCCCGGCACCAATAAAAATAACGGTAATGGCGATCAGACGCTTGAGCATGCCCACCTCACAGAGAGTCCCGCATTGGTACTTTGCGCCGCAAAGTCAATTACTTTGTAACACAAAGTAACGCGGAACGCAAGAGTGGATCGCTAGGGGAGGTTTGAGCTACGAGCGGGAGGCGGCGGTTCGGCGCAGCGTGCGGAAGTCTCCACTGCGGATCGTAACGCCGTGGCCGTCGAGCCACTCCAGCATCGGCACGGCGTATTTGCGTGACGTCCCTAACAGGTCGCGAAACTCGGCGGCGGTCATGCGTTCCCTCTCGCTGAGCAGCGTTTCGACCCGCGTCCGGATATCTGCGATTTGCGAGCCGCGATAGAGATCGTCGCCGACTTTCACGAGGGCGCCGCGCGCGAGCAGCGTGTCGAAGGCTTTGACCGCGCCGGCGAGCTTAGCGAGTTTCACCGCCGCTGCGGCACCGGCGAGAGGATATCCCGCTGCTGGCAGCGCATTTCG